>DATGQR010000269.1:0-4775 GCA_035304105.1 Thermomicrobiales bacterium
TCTTGCGCACGATGCCGAGGTCCGTCGCCACGTCCAGCACGCTGCCGGCCACGGAGATCCCCTCGTTGTACATGATGTCGAACTCGGCCTGCCGGAACGGCGGCGCCACCTTGTTCTTGATCACCTTCACGCGCGCGCGGATGCCGGTCGCATCCGTGCCCTGCTTGATCGTCTCGATGCGCCGGATGTCCATGCGCACCGAGGAGTAGAACTTCAGCGCATTACCGCCGGTCGTCGTCTCCGGGTTCCCGAACATGACGCCGATCTTCATGCGCAGCTGGTTGATGAAGATCACGCACGTCTTCGAGCGGCTGATGGCGCCCGTCAGCTTGCGCAGCGCCTGGCTCATCAGCCGGGCCTGGAGACCGACGTGCGAATCACCCATGTCGCCCTCGATCTCCGCCTTCGGCACCAGCGCCGCGACGGAGTCGACCACGATGACGTCGATCGCGCCGGAGCGCACCAGCGTCTCGGTGATCTCCAGGGCCTGCTCGCCGGTGTCCGGCTGGGAAATCAGCAAGGTGTCGAGGTTGACGCCGCACTTCTCGGCGTAGAGCGGGTCGAAGGCGTGCTCGGCGTCGATCAGGGCGGCCGTGCCGCCGAGCTTCTGGGCCTCGGCCATGATGTGCTGCGCTAGGGTGGTCTTGCCGCTCGACTCCGGACCGTAGATCTCGGTGATCCGGCCGCGCGGGATGCCACCGATGCCGAGCGCCAGGTCCAGCGCGATCGAGCCGGTTGGGATCGACGCGACGTGAACCGCGGACTGCTCGCCCATCTTCATGATCGCGCCCTTGCCGAACTGCCGCTCGATCTGGGCGATCGCCAGGTCAATCGCTTTCGTGCGCTCTTCAGTTGCCATGGGTGAATACAAACCTTCCCGCGCTCTGGCGCTCAACGTCGAGGATAGAACGCATGTTCTACAACTGTTAGATTATATCGAGAGACGCGCCCGGCTTCAATCATAGCCTACTGTGCCTGCGGCATCGAAAGGGGCAGACATGCCTGGCAATTTTACCGCCGACGGGATCAGCCGCGCGGTGCTGGACTTCGGTCGCGCGCTCGCGCACCCTTCGCCGGCAGTCGGAAATTGCGCGGGTGATTGGATCGCTGTGAGTCTTCCGACCGGACGCCGGAACCGCGCCTATCCATCATCGTAGGAGTGGAGCTTGTCTCCACCGGTCATTGAATACCGCATCGGTTGCCGGATGGAGACAGCATCCACTCCGTGGGTACCCGACCCCTACAGGCACTGAACGGGTAACCCATCCTCTTCAGGGACATGCCGGTTCCCAGCCCGGACGCGCCATCGGCACGTCCCTACAGGGGATGGCGCGCGCTGTTGGCGTCGGCCTTAGAGCGCGTTCAGGATTGCCTGGATCCGGTCGACCTCTTCGCGGACGATGGTGTGGCCCATGCCGGGGAAGATGTCGGTCGTCACCTGGGCGCCGAGCTGCTCCATGACGGCGGCGGTCTGGTGGACGCGCGCTTCGGGGATGTGCGGGTCGATGTCGCTGCAGCCCAGGTAGACGGGCGTGCCGTCGAGCGAGCCGGTGTACGCCTCCGGATCGATGCGGTCGCCGATCAGGCCGCCGCTGAGCCCGACGACGCCGGCGTAGCGAGTCGGGTTGCGGGCCGCGTGGTCGGTCGCCAGGCAGGCGCCCTGGGAGAAGCCCAGGAGGATGATCCGCTCGCGCTCGATGCCGCGCTCGGCGAGCTTCGCGATGATCGCCGCGATGGCGGCGTGCGCCGAAGATAGCCCAGGCTCGTTGCTCTCACGCGGCTCGAGGAAGCTGAATGGGTACCAGGTGTTGCGGGCCGCCTGCGGGGCGAGATAGGCGACGCCCTCGGCCGCGAAGAGATTCGCCAGGTCCAGGATGTTGTCGGCGGTCGCGCCGCGGCCGTGGATCATGATCATCGCTGCGGCCGCGGCGTCCAACGAGGCGCCGGTGAGGATGACATCCTGGCCCCGGTGGGGGCCAGGGATGTCGTCGAGCCAGTTGTCGATGATGCGCATTGCTAAGCGGCCGTTCCCTGCGGGCTGGGGATCACGATCGGCTGGAGACCGGCCTCGATCTGCTCGCGGTAGGGCTCCAGGAAGGGCGGCAGGGCCAGCTTCTCGCCCAGGTGCGCCGGGTCCTCGTCGGTGGCAAAGCCGGGGCCGTCGGTCGAGATCTCGTAGAGCACGCGACCGGGCTCGCGGAAGTAGATCGCGCGGAAGTAGAAGCGGTCGATCTGCGGGGTCACGTTGAAACCGGCTGCCTGGATGTGCTGCTGCCAGGCGGCGTGCTGCTCGTCGTCTGGTGTGCGGAAGGCGACGTGATGGACGCCGCCGGCTCCCGGACGGCCCAGCGGCAGGCCCGGCCGCTCGACGACGTGCAGCTCCGCGCCAGCGCCGCCCGGGCCAGTTTGGAAGACGGTCACGGTCGCGGTCTCGCCGCCATCCACTGCGATCTCGTAGCTGTCGGCCTGCTCGAAGCGCAGCGTGTCAGTCAATGTCCTGGCCGTCGGTTCGAGGTCGGCGACGGTCGTCTCGATGAAGTACATGCCGCGGATCTGGTGCTCGGCCGGGATGGGGCTACCGTCCCAGGGCAGGCCGCCGATCGCGCCGCGGTCACGGTCCTCGACCGCCACCAGCGCCAGGCGCTGGCCTTCGAAGTCGACGAAGGGCAGCGTCGGGCGCCCGCCGCGGTCGATCACATCGCCATGCTCGACGTTCAACTCATCGAAGCGCTGCTGCCACCAGTCGAGCGATTCGCGCGACGGGACGGCCAGGGCGATCGTGGTGATCGTGCCGCTGCCGGGGCGGTGGACGTTGGCGCCGGGGAAGGCGAAGAAGGTCACCTCAGTGCCGGGGCGGCCCAGTTCATCGCCGTAGAAGAAGTGGTAGGTCGAGACGTCGTCCTGATTGACGGTCTTCTTGACCAGCCGCATGCCCAGGATGCGGGTAAAGAAGTCGATGTTGCGGCCGGCGTCGCCGGTGATCGCCGAGACGTGGTGCAATCCGCCAAGCCGGTATTCCATGTTGCGTTCCTCCTGCTTCGTGTGGTTCCTCGTCGCCGCGCCGGGGGATGTGTCCAATATCCCTGGCCGGCGCAACGGCGCGTATCTGGGGCGATCATATCATTAGTTGCTTGCGCACGCAACTATATGCTAGACTCGTCGCATGAACACTAACGGTACGACACGACAACAACGCATCGAAATCTGGCTGGCCTTCTTGCGCGCGCACGCGCGGCTGACGGCTGAACTGGAGCGCGAGCTAGAAGAGGCCGAAGGGCTGCCGGTGACCTGGTTCGACGTGCTGGTCCAGCTCCGCGAGGCGCCGGACAACCAGCTGCGCATCCAGGAGCTGGGCGAGCGGCTGGCCCTGACGGTCAGCGGTCTGAGCCGGCGCATCAGCCGCATGGAGCAGGCCGGTCTGGTCAAGCGCATGCCCTGCCCGGAGGACCGCCGCGGCGTGCTGGTGGTGCTAACCGAGGAGGGGCACAGGCGCTACCGGCGGGCGCTGCCGGTGCATCTGCGGGGCGTCGAGCGGCTGTTCCTGCGCCACCTCGACGATCAGTCCGCCCAGACGCTGCAGGAGTTCCTGGAGCGCGTCCTGGCGGGGCTGGACGAGGATGGCGTTGGGGAACGGCCGGCAGCGCAGGGTGCCGGGGGACGCGTCTAGCTGGCGACGGTCAGCTTGCCGCCGATCTCGATCTCCGGCACGGTGTAGCGTGTGGCGACCTGCAGGAAGCGGTCGCGCAGCCGCGACGGGATGTGCTCGTTCCAGATCAGGGCGATGTTGGAGCAGGGCACCTGCTCGCGGAACGGGCGGTAGACCACGCCACTGAGGCGAAAGTCGCGCACCGAGGCCGGCACGATCGCGACGCCGAAGCCAGCCCCCACGAAGCCGACGATCGTCTGCATCTGGACTGCCTCCTGGACGACGTTCGGCGAGAAGCCATTCTCGGCGCACATCTGCGAGATCGTCTCGAAGAGTCCTGGTCCGCTGCGGCGCGGGAAGAGCACGAAGGGTTCGTCGCGCAGGTCGGCGACGGTGATCGCCTCGTAGTCCGCCAGCCGGTGGTCGGCCGGCAGCGCGGCGATCAGCGGCTCGCTCCAGACGACGGCCGTGCGCAGCCCGTCGCGCAGCACCGGCGGGCGCACCAGTCCCATGTCGAGCGTGCCGACCTCGACCAGGTCGAGCTGGTCGGCGGTCGCCATCTCGGTCAATTCGAACTTGACCTGCGGGTAGCGCTGGCGATAGTGGCGCAGCAGCTCCGGGACCAGCCGATAGGCCGCCGAGCCGATCATGCCCATGCGTAGCAGCCCGGCCTTGCCCTCGTGGATGTCGCGCACGTGCCGGGCGGCGCGATCGGCCATCACCAGCAGGCGGCGCGCCTCAGGCAGCAGCGCTTCGCCGGCACTGGTCAGGGCGACCGAGCGGCGCGTGCGCTCGAAGAGCTGCGCGCCGAGTTCGGCTTCCAGTTTCTGGATCTGCTGACTGAGCGGTGGTTGGGCGATGCCGAGGCGTTGGGCGGCGCGTCCGAAATGCAGCTCTTCTGCCACGGCGACGAAGTACTGCAGTCTGCGCTGATCGATCACTTCTGATACCCGCCTTGTATCACAGGATCTCGATAATAGGATTGATCATATCATTCGCGCCTCGATATCGTCCCGGTGGTCCAGCCAGGCAAAGGAGGCGATGATGACCCACGACGACGGACTGATACGCGAGGATATGCAGGTTCCCGGCGAAGCGGGGAAGCTGTTCCTGCGGCGGGTGAGCGCCG
>DATGQR010000270.1:0-8141 GCA_035304105.1 Thermomicrobiales bacterium
TCGCGCCCGAACGTCGCGGCCGTCGTCCTCGCGGCCGGTGGCTCGACCCGCTTAGGCCAGCCCAAGCAGCTCCTGAACCTGGACGGCTACCCGCTGCTCTCCCGGACGCTTGACCTCGTCCGCGCGAGCCAGCTGTCGCCGCGCATCATCGTGCTCGGCGGCTATGCCGATGAGGTGCGCGCCCGCGTGCCGCTCGACGGCTTCACGAACGTCGAGAATCCCGATTACCAGCAGGGCCAGTCAACATCGCTCATCGCTGGTTTGAAGGCATTGCCGCCGGATGTCGTCGGCGTGGTGGTCGTGCTCGGCGACCAGCCGCTGCTGCCACCCGGCCTGCTCGACAAGCTCGTGAACCACTTCGATCCTGAAACTGTCGTCGCCGTCCGGCCGCGCTACGCGGAGGGCCCCGGCAACCCGGTGCTCCTGAGCCGAGTGCTGTTCCCCGAACTGCTCGAGCTGGAGGGCGACGTTGGCGCGCGCGATGTGCTGCGCCGCCACCGCGGCAGGATCGCCGAGGTGGACGTGAGCGGCTGGCCGACGCCACGCGATGTGGACACACTCGAGGACTACCGGTCGCTGCTGGAGGACTGGGCGTCCCTGGGCGCGCCCGACGTGCCCGGCATCTGCCAGCGCTGCGGCGCCGAAATGGCGACCCGCCGGATCGACGAGCGGCTGAGACCGGCCTGCCCGCGCTGCAATTTCACCGCCTTCTACGACCCGAAGATCTCGGTGGCGACGATCATCGAGATCGACGGGCGCATCATCATGCAGCGCCGGGCGCATGATCCCGGACGCGGCCTCTGGACCTTCCCATCGGGATTCGTCGATCGCGGCGAGCCGCTGCGCCTGGCTGCGGCGCGCGAGGTGCGGGAAGAGGTCGGCGTGGTCGTGGATGACCTGGAGCTGCTCGACATCTACTCCGAGCCGGGCAAGACGGTGGTGCTGGTCGTCTTCACGGCCAGCGCGGAGGGGCAGGCTCCGGCGCTGAGCGACGAGACGCTGGAGGTGGCCCTGGTCGACCCGGACAACCTGCCCGAACTGGCCTTCCCGCGTGACAGTGAGATCATCGCCGAATGGAAGCGCCGCCGCAAATCGGGCTAGGATACGCGGGCGCAACCGGGTCGCCGGATCAGAGAACGCTACTCAGACGTGCCGATGGCGCGTCAACATTTCGGAACCGTCCGACACCGGGGGATCCGCGGTCAGTCTCGCTGGACATCGCCGCTGGTGAGCTTCCAATTGAGTGGTTGACCGCGAGCTTCGAGATGCGAACAGCCAAAACGTCGAGGTACGTGTGCGCAGGAGGGATGAGGTCAGATGACGATTGCGAGAGCCGCTGAGAAGGTTGACGGGCACTACATCGGCGCGCCGGTGCGCCGGGTGAACGACCCCAAGTTCATCACCGGTAGCGGACGCTTCACTGACGACATCAACCTGCCCAATACCCTGCACGTCGCCTTCGTCCGCTCGCCGCACGCGCACGCGCGCATCAACGCGATCGACGCCTCGGCTGCGCTCGCGCTCGACGGCGTCGAGATGGTCGTCACCGGCGAGCAGGTCGCCGAGTGGATGCGGCCCGACGGCCCGCACGATCCGCTGCTCCCCGGGCGTGACCTGCACCGCTACCCGATCACGAACGACAAGGCGCGTATGGTCGGCGATCCGGTCGCTGCGGTGCTGGCGACCAGCGCGCAGATCGCAGCCGACGCCGCCGAACTGGTGACGGTTGATTACCAGGTGCTGCCGGCCGTTGCCTCGGCGGTCGAGGCGATGGCCGATGACGCGCCGCGCGTCTGGGACGACTGGGAGAACAACATCGCCTGGCGCTGGCAGGCGGGCGAGGGCGATGTCGATGGAGCCTTCGCCAGGGCCGATCACGTGATCGAGTTCGAGACGGAGTACCAGCGCGTCGCCGCGATGTTCCTGGAGCCGCGCGGCGTCGTCGCGACCTGGGACCCGATGCTGGGGGAGATGGTCATCTGGTCCTCCACTCAGGTGCCGCATCGGGTGCGGACGTACATCAGCGACCTGATCGGCATTCCCGAGCAGCAGATCCGGAGCATCGCGCCGGACGTCGGCGGCGGCTTCGGCTCGAAGGGCGGCGTCTACCCCGAATACCTTTTCGCGGCGTTGATGAGCTACCGGACCGGCCGGCCGGTCAAGTGGATTGAGACGCGCAGCGAGCACTTCGTCGCCACCAACCAGGGACGCGACCAAGTGCAGCGGCTCTCGGCTGCCGTTACGAAGGAGGGGCGCATCCTGGGGATGAAGGTGCAGGTCATCTCCAACTGCGGCGCCTACGGCGCGGCCTCGGTGGGCCAGCGCACCGGCATGATGGCCAGTGGGCCGTACGCCATCGAGGCGATGGACGTCGAAGTGTTGGGAGTCATGACGCACACGACGCCGACGGCCGCCTACCGCGGGGCTGGCCGTCCGGAAGCCGCCTACCTCTGCGAGCGCGTTATCGACCGCATCTGCATCGAGCTGGATCTCGACCCGGTCGAGGTGCGGCGGATCAACTTCGTCCCGGCCGACGCCTTCCCCCACCGCAGCGCCACCGGCGTGCTCTACGACAGCGGCAACTATGATGGCGCGCTGTCCCTGGCGCTGGAGAAGCTGGATTGGGAGCGGGCGCGCGAGGAGCAGCGCAAAGCGCGCGAAGAAGGACGCATCGTGGGCCTCGGCATCGGCGTCTACTGCGAGTTCGCCGGGCCGGGCTGGGACAGCGGCGAAGTCCGCGTCTCGCCCAGCGGCGGCGTGACGGTGATGACCGGCATCTCGCCCCACGGCCAGGGCAACGAGACCTCACTGGCCCAGATCGTCGCCGACCAGCTTCAGATTCCGTTCGAACGCATTACCGTCAAGGCCAGCGACACGGCGATTGTGCCACAGGGGATCGGCACCTTCGGGTCGCGCGGCACGGCGATCGGCGGCGGCGCGGTGATGCTGGCGGCCATGAAGGTGGCCGAGAAGGTCAAGCGCTTCGCGGCGGCGATGCTCGAGGTCGCGCCGGAGGACATCGAGTTGGCCGATGGGCAGGCGCGAGTCAAGGGCTCGCCGGACCGGGCCGTCAGCTTCGAGCGCATCGCCCGGACGGCCCACGCGATGGCGCCGATGCCGGGCGGTTTGGAGCCGGGCCTGGATGCTCAGGCCTTCTTCCAGGCGGACGGCCGGCAGTTCCCCTTTGGCGTGCACATCGCTCAGGTCGAGATCAACCGCGAAACGGGCGAGATCGATGTCACCCGCTACCTCTCGGTCGACGACTGCGGGACGATCATCAACCCACTGCTGGTCGAGGGGCAGCGCATCGGTGGACTGGCGCAGGGCTTTGGCCAGGCGCTCTGGGAGCATATGCGCTTCAGTGACGACGGCCAGGTGCTGACCGGCTCGCTGATGGATTACGCCGCGCCGCGCGCCAGCCAGATGCCGCCGATTGAGCTGTACTCGACGGTGACGCCCAGCCCATTCACGCCGCACGGCGCCAAGGGTGTTGGCGAGGCGGGCACGACCGGCGCGCCGCCAGCCATCGTCAACGCCGTGATCGATGCCCTGCGCCCCTTCGGCGTGACCGAGATCGACATGCCGCTGACGGTCGAGAAGATCTGGCGGCTGGTGAACCGCAGCTAGACGAGGGATCGCACACCGCTGCCGTCCCAAAGCGCGGCATCCGGTTGACAGCGAACGCCGGGTAGTTCCGAATTCAGCTGAGAGAGACGAAACGCCCCTGAGGCCCCAACGCATGAGGCCTCAGGGGCGTCGTTTCTCGCGCCTTACTTACTTGCGGGAGAGGTCTTCGAGGTCGTCGCGGAGGGCGCGGACCTGCTGGTTGACATAGGCCAGGTAGGCCGCCAGACCGATCCAGGTGATCGCGAAGGCCGCGAAGAGGTATCCGAGATTGTCGTCCATCTAATCTTCCATTCCGCCTGAGATGCTGGGAGCCGAGGTCGTGTCAACGGCCGGCTGCTGGGCCGCCGATGCTTCGAACATGCGGGTCATCTCCCGCTCGCCGATTTCATCGCGTGCCGACTCGACGCGATATTTCATGCCCATCAGGAAGGCGTAGAGCACGGTGAAGCCGACGAAGCAAACGAGCAGCGTGTAGAGCATGCTGTCGGGCAGGTTCGGCCCGGTCGTATCGAGCACGACCGGCTCAGGGTGCAGCGTGCGCCACCACTTGACCGACTGGTGGATGATCGGGATGTCGATCATGCCGATGATCCCCAGCACCGCTGAGTGCCGGGCGGCCTTCTCGCGGTCGCCCGCGTAGGAGCGCAGCATGAAGTAGCCCAGGTAGATGAACCAGAGGATCAGCGTCGTGGTCAGGCGTGCCTCCCACTGCCACCAGGTGCCCCAGATCGGCCGCCCCCAGAGCGAGCCGGAGATCAGCACCAGCGTGGTGAAGAGGAAGCCCAGTTCGGCCGACGCGCGCGCCAGCCGGTCCCACTTCCAGTCCTTCTTCCACAGGTAGCCGATCGCGCCCACGAAGAGCACCGCGTAGGCCAGATAGGCCAGCCAGGCCATCGGCACGTGGATGTAGAAGATGCGCTGGGCGTGGCCCTGCACCCGGTCGGTCGGCGCGTACTGGAAGGCCATGTAGATGCCGACCAGGACGATCGCGACGCCGAGCAGGCCGGTCAGGTTTAACCAGCGGTCCCGGCGGTCGAGAAATCCGTTCAATCCGGTGTCCCTTCCTAACGTCCTCAGTCCTCGATCAAGAATCCAAAGCCCAAATACGCGAGCACGATGAAGATAGCGTCGAAACCGATCAGTAAGTTGATCCAGCGCAGGATGTCGTCGCGGTCGCCCTGGAAGACCTCGCCCGTGGCCCGGACGGCGGCGATCAGCACCGGAATCATCAGCGGGAACAGCAACAGCGGGAGAAGCACCTCCCGCGAGCGGCCGCCGGACGTCACGGCCGAGAAGAGCGTACCAAGTCCGGCCAGACCGGCGCTGCCAGCCAGCACGATCCCGAGCACCAGCGGGTCGAGCGCCGGCAAGTCATAAAGCGCGGCGAAGACCGGCAGCGCGACGATCTCGACGACGATGATCGACGCCAGCGACGCGCCGAACTTGCCCAGGAACAGCGTGCCGCCGTCGATTGGCGTCAGAATCAGGCCGTCCAGCGTGCCGCGGTCGCGTTCGACGGCGATCGAGCGGCCGATGCCGATCAACCCGGAGAAGAGGATGGCCACCCAGAGCGCCCCGGCGCCGTTCATCTCGCGGCCCTCGCGGATCAGGTCGAAGGCGAAGTTGAGGGTGACGATCACGATCAAGGTGAAAGCCAGCATCGCGCCGATGAACTGCCGCGAGCGCGCCTCGATCAGCAGATCCTTCCAGATCAGCGCGATGACGCGGCTCACGCGGACGCCTCCACGGGCGCGGCGCGGCTGATCGTCGTCTCCAGCGTGGCGATGGTCGCTGCGGCCGAGGCGCGGTCGTCGACGACCTCACCGCCGGCCAGGGTCACGATGCGGTCGGAGGTGTCGATCGCGAATTCCAGGGCGTGCGAGGTGAAGACTGCCAGGCCTCCGTTAGCGGCGTGCTGGCGCATGATCGAGCGCAGCAGCTGGCGGCCGGGGCTGTCAAGGCCGGTGTCTGGCTCGTCCAGCACCAGCAGCGCCGGAGCGTGCAACGTGGCGCGCGCCAGATCGAGCCGCTGGAGCAGCCCGCGGGAGAGCGAGGCGGCGGGGCGGTCGGCGCGCTCGGCGAGTCCCACGTTCTCAAGCGCCGCCGCGCCGGCGTCCTCGGGCCGTTCGAGCCCGAACATGCGGCCGTAGAAGATCAAGTTCTCGAGGCAGGTCAGCTCGGGATAGACGAACGGGCGGTGGCCGACGTAGCCGAGACGCGCGCGGACCTCCTGCCGGTGCTCCCAGGCATTCACGCCGAAAGCGCGGTAGCTACCGCGGTTGGGCTGGGTCAGCGTGGCGAGGATGCGCAGCAGCGTCGTCTTTCCTGCGCCGTTCGCGCCCAGTAGCGCCACCACCGAGCCGCCATCGGCCTGAAAATCGACGGAGCGGAGCGCGGCCTGCCGTCCGTAGCGCTTCGACACTCCGTGCATCTCGACGATCATCGCGGGGACCCGTCAGGAGTGGTGCTCGGCTGGCTCCGGGTTTGGGGCCGGGGCGCGGAGATTAGCGGCGACGGGGGCCTCATCTTCTTCGTCATCAGCGTGCTCGGCGAGCAGCTCGCGGAAGTCCGGCACTTCCTCGGGCGTCACGGCGGCATCGATCTCGACGCGGTCGACCCGCGCGCGAATGACCGGTTCCAGGACGAAGAGCAGAACGATGACGGCCAGGACGATCATGAGTACGGTCGCAATGATCACGTTGACTCCACCTGCGCGTCACCCTGTCTCAGTTGATTTTGCTCGTGCTCGCTCAAGACGCGCTCGGCGAGGCGCTCGAGCTCCTGGTCGGTTGGTGGCCCGTCGGCGGGTTGCGGCGCCCGTCGGCCCAGCGCGGCGCTGTCCTTCACGTAGAGCACGACGACCCCGAGTCCCAGCACGACCACGACGACGGGAATCCACCAGAGCGCCAGGTTGATGCCCTCGCGCGGAGGCTCGAGCAGCACTTCGTCTCCGTAGCGGGCGCGGAAGTAATCGTAGATCTGCTCGTCGGTACGACCGGCCTCGACCTGCGCCTGGATCGCATCCATCATCTCGAGCGCGACCCGTGAGTGGCTGTCAGCCACAGTCTGGCCCTGGCAAACCGGGCAGGCCAGGTTGCGGCCGATCTCGACGGTGCGCTCGTCGTACACGTCTTCCGCGGCCAGCGCTGGCAGCGCCCCCACGCCTATCCCAAGAACGGCGGCCGTGATGAGTGTGAGGATGGCCCTAGTCACCGGCAGTCTCACCGACCAGACCTCCCACCGGGCGCGGGACGGCCGCGCGAACCGGGCGCGGCACCGGAGCCGGCAAGGCTAGCACGATCATCCCGAACAGGTAGAGCGCCCCGCCGGCCCAGATCCAGGTCACCAGCGGGTTGACGAAGATGCGGATGTTGGCGCGCTCATCGTCGGACCACTCAAGAAGCATGACGTAGACATCGTCGAAGCCGATGGTCTCGACGGCGACCTTGGTCGTCGGCTGGTCCTGGAAGCCGCGATAGAAGAAGCGCTTGGCTTCCATCGTCGTCTCCTGCTTGTCGCCCTTGAAGACGCGCACGTGGGCGTTGACCGTCGTGTGGTCGGCGCCCTGGGCGGTCGAGATGCCGTCGTAAGCGATCGTGTACTCCGCGATGTCGACTCGCTCGCCGGGCGCGATGACGACCTGCCGCTCGGTCTGGAAGAACCACGAGGCAATGATGCCGATGGCGATTAGCGCGACGCCGAGGTGGACGATGTAGCCACCATAGCGGCGCGGGTCGCGGCGGGCCAGTTGGTAGATCGCGGCGGGGATACTGTCGCCAGCGTTCTTCTGGCGCAGCTTCACGCCGCGGTAGTACTCGACGACGACGGCGCCGGCTGCGAAGAGCGAGGCGCCGACGCCCATGGCCGCCATTGGCTGGCCAAAGAGCCAGAGCATCGCGACGATCGCGACGATCGAGATAGCGAGCGGGATACCAGCCGCGCGGATCAACGCCTCGCGGGCGGTTGAGCGCCAGGCCAGCAATGGGCCGAGTCCCATCAGGATCAGCAGGATCAGCAGCATCGGGCCGTTGACCCTGTTGTAGAAGGGGATCCCGACGGTGATCGCCGTGCCCTGGACCGCTTCGGTGACGAGCGGGTAGAGCGTGCCCCACATCGTCGCGAAGGCGATGGCGACGAAGAGCAGGTTATTGAGCAGGAAGCCGGCCTCGCGCGACGTGGCCGACTCGATCCCGCCGGTGGCGCGCATCAGCGGCAGGCGCCAGACCAGCAGGCCGATTGAGAGGAGCACCGTGAACAAGAAGAAGCCAAGGAAGTAGGGGCCGATATCGGAGAGCGCGAAGGCGTGCACCGACGAGATCAAGCCGCTGCGCACGATGAAGGTGCCCATGATCGAGAGCACGAACGAGGCCAGGATCAGCCCGACATTCCAGACCTTGAGCATCCCGCGGCGTTCCTGGACGATGATCGAGTGGATGAACGCGGTGACGGTCAGCCAGGGCAATAGCGAAACGTTCTCGACCGGGTCCCAGGCCCAGTAGCCGCCCCAGCCGAGG
>DATGQR010000271.1:0-3418 GCA_035304105.1 Thermomicrobiales bacterium
CACGACCAGCCTGCTGCGAGCGTTGGAGCCGGGGTCGGAAGATGATCTGAGCGCCGGCGCAGCCACGGCACTGGCGAAGATCAACCGGGTGCTGCCGCGCGAGCTGCGCGCCAGCGTCGCCGCGCTCCGCGAGTCGACTGCATTCACCTGGACGGCCATCGGCCCGCCCGAGGCCGCGCCAGCGAGCGTTCCTACCGAGACGATCCTGACCATCGCCAGCGCCGTGCAACAGCGCCAGAGCCTGACGCTCGGATATCGCGCCTGGCAGCGTGAGGAGACGACGCGCAAGGTCGATCCCTACGGGCTAGTCCAGCACCTGGGCGCCTGGTATCTGGCCGGCTGGTGCCACCTGCGCGAGGATGTGCGCACCTTCCGGCTCGACCGGATCGTCGAGCTGCGAACCGAGCGCGAGACTTTCGAGCCACCGGAGGGGTTCGACGCGCGCGAGTACGTCGCCCGCAGCCTGGCAATGGCGCCCTACCGCTGGAAGGTCGAGGTCGTGGTCGACGCGCCGCCGGAAGAGGTCCGGCCGCTGGTGCCGGATGGGCTGGCCGCCGTCAGCCCCATGCCGGGCGGCACGCGCCTGGAGGCGCGCATCGAGCGGCTGGAGATCTTCGCGCGCTTCCTCCCACTGCTCGGCCTCCCCTTCCGCGTCATCCGCCCGCCCGAATTGCGCGACGAGATCCGCCGCATCGCGCTGGCACTGCTGAAGTACGCCGGTGATGAGACGCAGTCCGACTAAGCCCACACAGCAACGCTGAATTGCCGCCTAATGCACCAGCCAGAGTTCCTCCAGGCCGCGGAGGACCGGGTTGTAACGCCAGCGGAGGTCGTCGGTGGCCAGGGCGAGGGTCGGGTAGCGCTCGACGAGCGCGGCGATGGCGATCTGGCCCTGGGCGCGGGCCAGGGGCGCGCCCAGGCAGAAGTGGATGCCGTGGCCGAAGGTGACGTGGCGATTGGGGCGCCGGCCGATGTCGAGCCGGTCGGGGTCCTCGAACTGCTCGGGGTCGCGGTTCGCGGCACCGAGCACGAAGCGGATCCATTCACCCGGCTGGATGGTCCGGCCATCCTCCAATTCGATCGGCTCGGTGACGTTGCGCGTCGTCAGTTGCACCGGCCCATCGAAGCGCAGCATCTCCTCGATGGCGGTGCGGATCAGGCCGGGGTCGGCGCGCAGCCGGGCTAGCTCGTCGGTGTGGCGCAGCAGCTGCAGCATGCCGTTGCCGATCAGGTTGGTGGTCGTCTCGTTGCCGGCGAAGAGCAGCAGGAAGACGGTCGAGATCATCTCGCGCTCGCTCAGCTTGTCGCCCTCTTCCTCTGCCTGGATGAGGCCGCTGAGCAGGTCGTCGCCTGGCTGCGCGCGACGTTCGCTGACCAGTTCGCGCAGGTAAGTCGATAGCTCAATTGCGCTGCGGTTGGCGCGCTCGCGCAGCTCCGCGTCTTCTTGCAACGCGCCAAGCCAGGCGCCGTAATCGTCCGCCCAGGCAGTGAAGCGCGGCTGGTCGCTGGTCGGCACGCCGATCAACTCGGCGATCGTCAGGCCGGGCAGCGGGTTGGCCAGCCGGTCAATCAGGTCCCAGGGCTCGCCCGGCTCGATCCCCGCCAGCAGCTCATCGACGAGCGCGGCGATGCGGAGGCGCAACGCTTCGATCCGCCGCGCCGAAAAGGCCTGAGCGACGAGGCCGCGCAGGCGCGTGTGGTTGGGCGGGTCGAGGAACAGGATCATGTCATGGTTGACGTCGATCAGCGCCTGGTACCTGGCGCGCTCTTCTGCTTCCAGCCCTTCCAGGTGGCCGCGCACGGCCGACATGCGCCGGTCGGGTAGGAGCGCGGCGACCTCGCGGTAGCGGCTGAGGGTCCAGGTATTGCCATCCTTGAGCACCGGCGCTTCCTCGCGCAGGCGCTGATAGATCGAATACGGGTCCGCCATCGCCTCAAGGGTCCAGAATTCGTAGCCGGTCGCCGTTGACATCAGGCCTGCCCTCGTTTCTCGTGATGTGTGACGTGTCTCCAGTGTAATCCCTGCGCGCAGTATCCAGTCATAGCGCTGGCGCAGCGGGGACCCGGCCACCTCCATAGTCACGTGCCCCGGCGCGCCCGGGTTGCGAAACGTGTCCACCTTCCAGATGACCGACGGTGCCGATCGTTAGACGCACCACTAGCGCGTCACGACATTTGCGGGCGTGCTTCCGGCTCGATCGGGGCAGGGCAGAGATGCAGTAAAAAGCGCGCCCGCGGCGATATCACCGCGGGCGCACGCACTGGTGAGGAGGGCTGCGCAATCACTAGGCAAGCGGATCCTGGCAGCCTTCCTCGTCCGGCAGGAGCGGGCGGAAATGGAGGAGGTACTGGTGACCGGCGCTGTTCCAGCGGGTCAGCGTCGTGGCGTCCCGGAGCAGGTCGATGACGTCGATGAACTCCTGGCCCTCAAGGACGAAACAACGGCCCATCTCGATGAGCGAGTGCGGGTCGCCGCGCTCACCGAGCGGCGTCTCAAGCGGCCAGTCCTGCTCGTCGGGCTGGATGCCCTGCTCGACCGGGCGGAGTTCGGCTGGCAGGCTGACGACCTGCAGCCGGTCATAGGGAACTTCGGCATCGACAGCGGTATAGACGTCCTCCGGCAGCCACTCGCTCATCGCCGTCAGCTTGCCGATGAACTCGTCGAAACGCCGACGGAAGTCCAGCTCCTCCTCAGAAACCATGTCGCCGATATCGAGCATGCCCGGCGCGTAGACCCGGATGACGTGCGTATCGCCGGCCGCGTGGATCGTCAACTCGCCGGTGTGCGCGTCGGCGATGAAGTTGGCGGCCTCATTCCAGGTCTGCTGCCCAGCGAGCATGCCGAGCGCCTGGGCCTCGTGCAGGATGATCTGGATGCCCTCTGGGGTCAGCCGCCCCAGGTCGATCGCCGGCAACGCGGGCGGCGGGTAGATTAGGATCTGCGCGCCCTGGGTGAAGACTCGGCCGTCGCCGTAGACCGACACGACCGGCATGGTGGTCACCAGCGACTCCAACGGCACGTAGCCGCCGCTCAACTCGTAGCGCAGCACCAGCTCGTCGGCGCCGTTCGGGTGCTCGATGGACGGCTCCGGCTCGGGCGCGCCGTCGGAGTCGAAGGGGCTGACGCACTCTTCCTCACCGGGCAGCAACACGCGATTGATCATGTAGACCCACTCGCCGTCGTGCTCCCAGGGCGTCAGGACGTTGGCGCCCGCCAGCGCATCGAGCATGGCGTCGAGATCCTCGCCTCCGAGGACGGCGCAGACGGCGTTGTGGCCCGGGAAGTTGTAGGCCTCGCCCATCTCCAGCGGCGCCTCGTCCAGCGGCCAGGCGACCGGGGTGGGCTCGACCTCGAAGTCGTAGCCGACCTCATCCCAGGGGTAGATCACCAGTTCCAGGCGCTCCGGCTCGTACTGCG
>DATGQR010000272.1:0-4115 GCA_035304105.1 Thermomicrobiales bacterium
ACCCCTCGCGCGTCGCGGCCAGCAGCGTCAGGTGGTGCCCCGCGGCCAGCGTCACCTCTGCCCCGGTGATCGGCTGGATGCCCCAGGCCCGCGCCGCCTGCGCGAACTCCATCGCCCCGTACAGCCCGTTGTGGTCGGTCAGCGCCAGAGCCGGATACCCCAGCGCCTTCGCCTGCAGCACCAACTCCTCGACGTGCGACGCCCCATCGAGGAACGAGAAATTGCTATGGCAGTGCAGTTCAACATACATGGGAGAGGGAACGGGGAAGAGAGAACAGGGAAGAGGGAAAGAGAGGGATTAGGTGGGGAGGGAGTTCGTAGGAAGGGGGTCGGCCCTCACCCCCCGGCCCGCGGCCCAGAGGGCACCCCGCCCAATCCAGGGAGAGGGGGAATAGGAACAGAGCGCGGTAGCTCGGTAGCTCTGGTGTTACATGAGGGCCCCCCTCTCCCAGGATTGGGAGAGGGGCTGGGGGTGAGGGCTGTTCAGGCTTTCCCTCTTCCCTGTTACCTCCTGCCTGTTCCCTCCACTGTTCCCTGTTCCCTCTCCCCTGTTCCCTACTACGCTCTCTGCCGCCACCAGGTGCCGCCCAGCAGATCAGTGAAGATGGTGAGGAACTGGCCGTTGGCGAGGACGCATTGCCAGTAGATGCGGCTGATCGGGTTCTCACGCCACCACTCCTCGTCCACTCTCCAGCTCTTGACCAGATCGACGACCATCTCGGGCTCGCGGCCGGGGAGGGTCACGTAGAGCGGGCGGCCCTCGGCGTCCACCTCGACCTCAACCGGCCGGGGCAGGTTTAGGGGTCGAATGCGACGATCGCCGCCCGGCGCTCCGGGATGCGTGACCATGGCTCCACCTCGACAATCCGTCCCACCGGGCAGGTGCCGTAGCGCGCCTTGAGCTGGCGCATCGCCTCCTGGATACGCGCCTGCCGCTGGCGCCGCTCGCTCGTCCAGAGCGTGCCCTGCCAGCCGATGACCGAGGTCAGCTTCGACAATCGCAAGTGCATGCCGACCACCGGCGCCGGCAGTTCGGCCGCTTCGACGACCGGCCGCAGCGCCTGCCAGATCGCCGGCTGGGTGGCGCGCGGCTCCTTGAAGGTCACCTGCTTCTCCCAGACCCTGCCGCGCTCCAGGTCGATCCGCAGCGTCGCCAGCCGGGCCGCCTGACGGCGCTCGGTCAACGCCCGGACCGCCCGGCCCAGCAGCTGGTCGGTCGCCGCCATCACCAGCTCGCGGCTGGCCAGCGGGTCAATGAAGGCCTGCTGCACCTCGATCGCCTCTTCGGCCGGCGGCTGGCGCACGGCGGCCTGGTCGCGGCCAGAGGCCAGATCCCAGGCCAGCGCGCCCTCCGGCCCGAACTGGGCAGCGACGGCGTGGCGCGGCAGGGCAGCCAGCGCGCCGAGCGTGTGCAGGCCGAGCTGGTGCAGGCGGCGGATGATGCGCTGGTCGACCGGCAGCAGGTCGACCTCCATCTCGCTCAGTAGCGCGGAGACCCTGCCCGGCTCCAGCTCGCGCGCCTTGCCCGGCTTGAGCCGGCTAGCAAGCACGTAGGCCGGGAACTTCCCGGGCGCGACCCCGAGCCGCGGCCGCAGCTCCGCCTGCGCGCAGGCGAGCAGCCGCGCCCAGAGCCGGTCCGGGTCCGGGTAGTGCCGCTCCAGCCCGGCAAGGTCGACGTAGGCCACGCCCAGCGGGCCAGCCTCGACGGCCGGCGCGATATCGGCGAGGCGCTCGAGGATGATCTGGAAGCGGCGCTCGTAGTGACCGGGGCGCGCTTCTATCGTTATCAGATAGGGGCAGGCGGCGAAGGCTTCCTGGAGCCGCTGGCCGGGCCAGACGCCGTAGCGCCGCGCGGCAGGCGACACCTCGCGGATCACGCGCCCCTCGACGATGGCGACTGTCGCCGCGCCCCCGCCGAGCCCGGGCTGCTCCGCGCGCTCGCAGGCCAACGCGAAATGGGGGATGAGCAAGCATCCAACTCGCATCGAGGCTACCCCTCGTACGTTCGAGCGAATAACCAAACCTGTCCGCATCGTATCAGAACAAATGTTCTATTTCTAGATGTGACGTAATGTCAGACTGGACACCAATCGGGACACAGCCAGGCGAACGTCCTTCATCCTCGCTCCAAATCTCCAAATCGGGACCGCAATCGTCGCAATCACGCCGACAACTCTCTAGACTCCGACCCGGAAAATCCGGGTGGGGCCTGAAGGGGGTCTGGATGTCGCGCTCCGCGCTCGTGCTGCTCGCCGTCCTCGTATCGACTGCATTCGCCACGCGCCCGATCCCGGGCGCCGCCGCGCCGGGCGAGGCCGGGCGCTCGCTGGCGTCGGCCAACGACTGCTGGGCGGACCCGAGCGGCGCGGTCTACGTCCCCGAGACCGGCCACCACATCTACGAGCCGTTCCTCAGCACCTGGCGACAGTACGACCTGGCGCTGGTCGGCTACCCACTCAGCGAGCCGCTGGAGCGCGATGGCATGACCGTCCAGTACTTCGAGCGCGCCCGCTTCGAGCATCACCCCGAGCACGCCGGCACGCCCTACGAGGTGCTGCTCGCGCTGCTCGGTCACCGCGCCGCCGCCGGTCACCCGAATCAGGACGCCTTCGCGACGCGCCCGCCCGATGCGCCGCCGGAACCGGCGGCGCGCTATTACCCGGAGACCGGGCATTACCTGGCCGCGCCATTCCAGGAATACTGGGACGCGAACGGCGGCTTGCCGCTCTTCGGCTACCCGCTCAGCGAGGCGTTCGAGGAGGAGGGCCGGCTGGTGCAGTACTTCGAGCGGGCGCGCTTCGAGCACCACCCCGAGCACGCCGGCACGCGCTACGAAATCGAACTGGGCCACCTCGGCCGGGTGGCTGCGGAGGAGGACGGCATCGAACAGGGCGCCGTCGAGCGGGAAGAGGGCGTGCCCGATTACACCTGGCGTCCCGAGCCGCAGGCGCGCCGCATCCCGACGCTGATGTATCACCACTTCGGCGCTCCGGCCAGCCGCTACCAGGTCACCTACTGGGATTTCGAGCAGCAACTCATCTGGCTGCGCGACAACGGCTACACGCCGATCACGATGACCGCGGCCTACGCCGGCGTCTTCGGCGCCGCTGAGCTGCCGGAGAAGCCGGTCGTGATCACCTTCGACGACGGCCTGGCCAGCCAGTGGGAAGCGGCCGCGCTTCTCGACCAGTACGGCTATCCCGGCGTCTTCTTCGTCCACCCCGACAGCCCGCTGACCCACGACCAGCTGCGAGATCTTGCCGCCCGCGGCCACGAGATCGGCTCGCACTCTAGCTCCCACCCGTTCCTGACGCTGGTGTCGAACGAGCAGCTCTGGCAGGAGGTCAGCGCCAGCCGCGAAGCGCTGGCCCGGATCACCGGCGCCCCGATCGACTTCTTCGCTTATCCCTACGGCGATTGGAACGGGCAGGTCGTTGCGGCGGTCCAGGCAGCCGGTTACTGCGGCGCCGTGCATGCCTGGGGCGGCGCGATGTGGACCCCCGAGAACCGTTGGGCCGAGCCGCGCATCGAGATCTCCGGAGATCTGAGCCTGCACGAGTTCGCCATGTTCGTCTCCGGCGCCTGGCAGCGCGCTCAATTCCCGCCCGATGGGGCGACGAGCCGGCTAAGCGAGCGCTAGCCGCGCCGATCCCGGTCGCTTAGCGCAGCTGCCGGCACAGGTAGTGGCGCAGGCGTTCCCCAAAGTGGCGTGGGCGTGGCCGCCGCGCCGGCTGTTTGTCCGGCGGGCGCGCGTCCCGACCACGGCGTGTCAGCGAGAAGTCCGCCAGCGCCGAGAAGATCCAACCGGTGCGATGGCCGATGACGAGGAAGCACGCGGCGATCGTGGAGATCGCCATGAGGAGGATGCTCGAACGGTCCATGGACGTGTCCCATCCAGGTCGGCCGCGACAATCCAGGCTCGCGGCCGGCGGCCCCATCCTACCCAACCCGGCGCGCCCCGCAACCTCACCCCCGCTGGCGGATACGACATTCTCCCGATGGCTCGCGGCAGACGAGCCCCTACGCTCCGGACCAGCGACACTGAGCTCCGAACCGGATGGGAGTGCTGGATGAGCCGGCAATCTACGTATGCACCAACGACTGATCAGCTCGTC
>DATGQR010000273.1:0-5091 GCA_035304105.1 Thermomicrobiales bacterium
TGACTACACACCGAAGCGCTCGATTGCGGCCGTGGAGGACTACCCCGAGAACGTCACGCGCTTCGCCGCTTACGGCAGCTCCCGCCGCAAGGCATAGCTCTCCACGCATTCCATCCTGAACGCGCATCCCCCGGCCTGCTAGAATCCCGCAGTACCGCTGGGATAACTGAGATGATCGAAGGAGCGCCAGGTGACTGAGCGCGAGCTGGGGCCGTACGCGACAGCCGGTGATGTGATGGCCGCGCTGGACGCCGGCCAGGTTTTGTCCGAGGAGCTGACCCGCGCTCACATCGAGCGCATCGAACGCCTGGACGGCCAGATCAACGCCGTGGTGGTGCGCGATTTCGAGCGCGCTCTGGAAGCCGCCCGGGCGGCCGATCAGGCGCGCAGGAGCGGTGCGCGAGGGGCGCTGCTCGGCCTTCCGATGACGGTCAAGGATGCTTTCTACGTCGACGGTTTGCCGGCCAGCGGCGGAGGCATTCCCGAGCGCGCCGACGTGATTTCCGACTGGGACGCCCCGCTCGTCGCTCGGCTCAAGGCCGCCGGAGCGATCATCCTGGGCAAGACCAACATGCCGCCCTTCGCCGCCGATCATCAGACGAACAACCCGCTCTACGGGCGCACCAACAATCCCTGGGATCTCACGCGCACGCCTGGCGGCTCCAGCGGTGGAGCGGCCGCCGCGCTGGCGTCCGGCATGACGCCGCTGGAGATCGGCGGCGACTACGCCGGCTCCATCCGCGTGCCGTCTGCCTTCTGCGGGCTGTTCGGCCACAAGACCAGCGAGACGATCGCGCCTCGCCCCGGCCACTTCCCGGGCGGCCGGTTGCCCAACACGGCCTTCGGGATGGCCGTCCAGGGGCCGCTGGCGCGCTCGGCGGCCGATCTCCGAACGGTCTTCGACGTGATGATCGGGCCGCAGATCGGTGAGGACGTGGCCTGGCGCGTCGATCCCCCGCCTGCTCGCGCGAACAGGCTCTCCGACTTGCGGGTTGCCGTGCTGCCCCGCCTGGAGTGGCTGCCGCTGGATGATGAGATCGCTGGCACGATGGATGCCTGGGCCTCCCGGCTGTCGAAGGCTGGCGCGCGGGTAGCAGAGGTCGATCCGCTCGACGGCGACCTCGGGGCGCTCTTCAAGACGTTTCTGCGCATTCTCTTCGCCCAGACCAGCGTCGAGGTCACCCACGAGGAGGCGGAGCAGACGGCCGCCGGCCTGCGCGAAGCCGGTAACGAGTTCCTGGACGCCGTGGCCGACGGCTGGCTCTCCAGTGCCGGTGACTTCCTGCGCTGGTACTGGGAGCGCGAGATCGCCCGCGAGCGGCTGCGCCGCTTCTTCCAGGAGTGGGACGTGCTGCTGGCGCCCTGCGCCTGCCTCAACGCCTTCGAGCACACTGAATGGGAAGACTCGGGCGACGAGGGGCGCTCGCTACCCGTCAACGGGGAGCAGGTCAACACGGTCTACCTGTTCTTCTATCCAGCGCTCTGCAACGTCACCGGGCATCCCGGGACGGCCTTCCCGGCGGGCCGCACGCGCGACGGTCTGCCGATCGGCCTGCAGGCTATCGGCCCGTACCTTGAGGACCGCACCGGGCTGCGCTTCGCCGCGCTGGTCGAGCGGGAGTTCGGCGGTTTCTCCCCGCCACCCGGTTACCGAGAGTAACCCCGCTGCCGCTATCATAGGAGTGATGCGACAGGTCATCTGCTGCGCTGTTACCGGCGAACGATGCCTCGGATCGGTAACCTTCGGGTATCTGCCGGGGCTCCAACCAGGCGAGGGACTGCGACGCTGGACGATCACGCGCTAGTCGAGCTGTGCCGTGAGGGCGACCTCGACGCGTGCCGGGAGTTCACCGCCCGCCACGCGCCCGCCGGGCTGCGGGTGGCTTACCTGCTGACCGGCAGCCGCCCCTGGGCGCTCGACCTGACGCGCGGCGCTCTGCTCGCGACGTTGCTCGCGCCGCCCGGCACGTCGGACGGCCTGACCCCCGGCGAGGCATTGATGCTGCAGATCGGCCGGCGCTGGCTCGTGCTGGCCGAGGGCTCCGGGGCCGACCATCGAGCGGACGAGGTGGGCGAGGCCGCTCCGAAGGAGCCGGATCGGCTGGCGGCGGCTCGCGGGGCGCTGGCGCGCTTCGACGAGCATCAGCGGGGCGCGCTCGTCCTGCACGACTACGCCGGCCTGCCGGTCGAGCCCCTGGCGGAGCTCTACGCGCTATCGCCCGACCTGATCTACTCCCAGATCGTCCGGACTCGGGATCTCTTCCGGCAGGCGGCCGGACTGGAGCACGGTGACGATCACCGCGCCACGCTCGCGGCCATTGCCTTTGATGCGCCCCGCGAGGCGCTCTGGCCGTCGATCGAGGCCGAGGTGCGCGCCGGTTTCGAGCGCCAGCAACGCCGCCGCCGGCTGCTCAACGCCGGGGCTGTCGCGGCGGCGCTGTTGCTGCTGCTCGTAGGCGGGTTCTTGCTGAGCCGGCCGGGGGATGGCGACCGGCTCTCTGGCGACGGCCGGGAAGCGCTGGCCGTCGAGCCGACCGCGCCGCGCCTTCCTTTCCGGGTGCTGCCCACGGCGACGGCGACCCCGATGGCGGATGTCGGGAGCGCTATTCTTGTCTACTCCGGCGATCGCGGCGGGGCGCGCACCGGACTCTTCCAGGAGGCCGCGGCCGTCGTCCCGTTGCTCGACCCCTCGGCGGTCGAGGCGGGGCCGCCGATCGTCTCTCCGGACGGCGAGCTGATCCTGACCCTGTGGTACGACTACCACGATGGGGCCGCCAGCGCTTTCGTGACGGCCTGGGAGCGCGACCTGACGGCCCGCCGCTGGCAGGCGATTGTCGCCACGGATGGGGACGCGGCGCCCGGCGAGCGGCCGGACGTCAAGATTACCGGGGCCGTCGACCATCGCCACGTCTACGTCGCGCGGCACCCCTGGACCGGTGGGGAGATGATCGAGATCGACGTGCTTGACCGCGTCACCGGGGCGTTGCTCGAGACGATCGCCACCAACCTGGCAGGCTTCGCCGCCGCCGAAGTCTGGCTGGCGGCACCGCCGGGGCTGGACCAGGTGCATCTGTTCGCGATCAACGGCCCCGCGCCGGCCGAGAGTGGCGCGTTCACCATCACCTTCCTGGCGTACCGCGTGCCCGGCGGCGAGAAGATCCACGGCCGCATACTGCACGACCAGCCGGACAGCCGCAGCTTCTTCCTCTACGAGAGCCAGCTGGTCGCCGGCCAGCCGGTGCTGTTCGGCGTCGAGTACACGTCCCACTACCGGCAGCTGGCAGTGCACTTCTTCGACCCGGTGAGCGGGCGCATCCTGCCGCGCGTGGTGCTGCCGTTACAGCCGGTCGCCGACCCGCTGCCCTACCAGCAAGCTATCTCGAACGACGGCCACTGGCTCTACGTCCTCTCGCCGGCCACGCTGGAGGTGGCGGTCGTCAACCTGTTCGATCGCTCGCTCGTCGGCGTCGTGCCGCTCGACCCCGGCGTCCTGGCTCCGGAGCAGATCGGCGTGCAGTATCTCCAGAGTCACGAGATGCAGCTCTCGCCGGACGGTAGCCGGCTCTACGCCCTGGGCACAGGGGCGGCTAGCGCTTCCGGCGTCTGGGTCATCGACGTCGGAAGCTGGACTGTGGTCGATCACCTGTTGCCGGAGGCGCGCCCGGCCGAGCTGCTGCTGAGCGGGGACGGCCGCACGCTCTACCTGCGGGGCGAGGAGAATGGGGTGGCTTCCGGTGAGGGGGAGCTGCTGGCGATCGACACGGCAAGCGGCGATGCGCACCCGCTGGAAGCCCCCGGCGCGGGACGCTACTCGCTGGCCTCGATCGCCACGCTGTATCGCCGGACGTATGCTGTCAGCCCGGCGGTCGACGGGCTTCGGGCGGAGGGCAGTCCCGCCGCCGCCCCGTTGGCGACCGCGCGAGTCGAGCTGGCCCCCACCCGCGTGACTGCTGGTGACACGGTCAGCGTCGAGGTGCGCTTCGTCCATCCGCTGACCGGCGAGCCGGTTGCCGAAGGCTCGCCCGGCGCGCGCTTTGAGGAACCGCTCGGCGTGCGCCTCACACTTGAGCTGGATGGCGGAAGCGCCGCGGTGATCCTGGAGCTTGGCCGCGCTGGCTACGGGCATTATCGGGGCTTCGTGCGTCTGGGCGAGCCAGGCAGGTGGACGGCCCGGCTGAACGTTGACTGGCCGGACGGCGGCCCGGTGGATCGCTCGCTGGCGATCACTGGCGGCCTGAAGATCGCCCCAGTCTCCAGCGCATCCGGCGCGACGGCGAACGCCTCGGGCGGATGAACGCTGAACTCCAACAGGCCAGTCCGGGCGCCCTCGTCGACGCTGCGCGCGACGGCTCGCTCCCGGCCGCGCGGTTGCTGGTCGAGCGCTTCCAGCGCGACCTGCTGGCGACGGCTTACCTGCTGACCGGGGACCACGACCGCTCCCTGCGCCTCGCCGGGCAAGCCTTCGCGCGCTTCTTTGAGGCGCTCCAGGCTCACGACCCTGAGGACGACCCGCTGCCCCGGCTATTCGACCAGCTCGCCCGCTGCTGGCTCGACCCCGATCCCAGCGTAGCCGGATCCGCAGGCGCCCAACTCTCAACGTCCGCGTCGAGTGAGGCACGCTATCGCGTCGACGACGAGCGCTCGCGGCTGCGGGCCGCTTTAGAGCTGCTCGCACCCGCCGACCGTCTGGCGCTGATCGCGAGCGACTATGCCGGCCTGCGCCCTGGCCAGCTTGCCGAGGCGCGGCGCGGCGGCGTTGAGCCCGACCTCGCCGTGCTGCGCGGGCGGGTGGCGCGGGCGGCGAATCTGGACGACGAGCGGTCGCTCCCGGCGGCGCTCCGATCGCTGGCCGTCGAGGCGCCCCGGGTCGCGCTCTGGGAGGAGATCGGGCCTGACATCGAAGCGCTGTTCGCGCGGCGTCGGCAGCGTGCCCGGCGGCTGGTCCTGTGGGCGGCGGGCGCCGTTACCCTGGCGCTCCTGGTCGTCGCCGCGCTGCTGATCAGGGGCGCGCTCGTGGACGGCCAGGACGACGAGCGCAGTGGTGCGGTCCCGGCCGTCACCGCAACCAGTCGCCCCGTTGGGACCACGCCG
>DATGQR010000274.1:0-4745 GCA_035304105.1 Thermomicrobiales bacterium
CGCCCAGTCCGCACAACATCCCGATCGCCGCCGTCACCCAGATCGCGGCCGCTGTGGTCAGCCCCTTCACCTTCTTGATATCTGGCCCCTGCAGGATAACGCCGGCTCCCAGGAAGCCGATGCCAGTGATGATGCCCTGGATGATGCGCGTCGGGTCAAGGCGCACGTTGCTGTCTTCGAAGCCCGCGTGATCGGTGATCAGGATCGCGACGACGGTGAACGTCGCGGCGCCCAGCGCGACGAGCATGTGCGTGCGCAGTCCCGCCGAGCCCTGGTGTGATTCCCGGTCGTAGCCGATGATCCCGCCCAGCATCGCGGCAAGCCCGACACGCAGCAACGCCTCGTATTCAGTCATCGCGGGCTTTGCATGGCAGACCTGCCGGCTAGACGATGCTCAGCAGCCAGAGGATCAGGACCACGATCAGGATCGTGCCGATCAATCCGCCGGGCGCCGCGCCCCAGTTCCGGCTATGAGGCCAGGCCGGGATGACCGCGAGCAGGAGCAGGATCAGGATGATTGCCAGGATGAGCCCCAAGGTTCGACTCCTTGTCGTTCGACTCGGTCGCGCTCCGGCCGGCCCTGCAGGCTGGTGGCGGAGGCGCCATATGAAGCAAGTGTTGCCCGTGCGTAGCCGCCGCGCATGGACCGCGTTACAGGCGCGGGGATGACTCCGCGGTACATCGGGCCGTGTTTCCTCGATTCCCCGAATTTCCAGGCAAGAAGAGGCTCTCGCTCAGGTTGAACGTGTCCGCAGGTATGCCGCGCTACTGTGTACGGATCAGTGGCAGCAGCCCGCCCGCTCCCTAGGATCACAGTCAGCCGGTCATGAAGCCCGTGGGGCGGACCAGCATCGGAACAAGATCGAAAATGGGCAACGCGCCCGCCAAAACGCAGGAAGGTCACGAACGATGGCCGATCGTCAAGAGATTCATGTGCATGTCGACAGGGACGAACCCACGCGCCGTGATGATTATGTCGTGCGCGATGACTATGTCGCCGCGGAAGAGGCCCGCGCGGCCGGTTTCTTCGGTTCCCAGCTGCTCTGGCTGCTCGTCATCGCGCTGATCATCGTGCTGATCGCCGCGGCGCTGGGCACTGGCGTCGTCGACTTCAGCGGCGAGAGCGCGAGCGTGGACCCGACGGTCGCGCCGTAGCGCTGCGGCGCGGGCACTGACCTGGCAGATAGGAGTGTGTGACGAATGACGCTTTGGGCAGTATTGTTGATCATTCTATTGTTTGTCGCGATCGCGGCGATTCCGGCCTGGCCGTATAACCGCGGCTGGGGCTTCAGCCCGGTGGGTATCGTCCTGGCGGCCTTCCTCTTCGTTATCCTGCTCTGGGCGCTCGGCTTCGTCGAGCTGCGCGGCGCTGAAGAGGCGGTCGACGGGATCAACGACGCCATTGGCACGGCCGAGGGCTAGGCTCGGCGAGCCACCCCGCTCGCGATCGCGGGAATTTCCCGCTGTAGTCTCAAATCATCTCAACCGCGGGCGAGCCTGGCCACGCAGAGGCCCCCTTCGTTGGGGGCCTTTTTCGTGCCCAGCGTGGCGCACCGCCATCGTGTATAAAGCCCGCAGCCGGGCCAGCGGCGGCTGGGACGGATCGCGATGACACCTGAATGAGTTTCTGGGGATGGGGGCGGCATGTACGACACACTGATCACCGGCGGGCACCTGCTGACGATGGCGGGTGAGGGCGTGGGCTTCGTGCGCGACGGCGCGGTGGCGATTCAGGACGGCAAGATCGTTGCCGTCGGGCCGCGCGATGAAGTCGAGGGCGAGGCGCGCGAAGTCATCGACGCCACTGACCGGCTGGTGATGCCGGGGCTGGTCGATGCCCACATGCACTCCTCGGCGGTGCTGGCGCGCGGCTGGGCCCAGGAGGTCGAGACCTGGATGGCCTCGGCCTACGCTCCGATGGGCAAGCACATCAACCCGGAGCACGCCCCGCTCGGCACGATGGTCGCCCTGATCGAGGGCGTCATGAACGGCACGACCACCTTTGGTGACTACAACCGCCCGATGAACGAGCTGATTCGCTCGCACATCCAGATGGGCAGCCGCGGCGTGCTCTGCAACGGCATCAGCGCCCTCAACTGGAGCAAGCGCGATGAGTGGATCAAGCAGGGCTGGAAGCCGGGCGACCCCACCCCGCTCGACGAGGAGACTTTCGAGCGCACCTTCCAGGCCGAGAAGGACCTGCACGATGAGTGGGACGGCTACGACGACGGCCGGATCAAGATCATCTTCGGCCCCCACGCGGCCGACTTCCTCTCGAAGGAGATGCTGCTGGCGGTCCAGGAGGAGGCCCAGCGGCGCGGGACGCTGATGCACCTGCACGTCGCTCAGGACCCGCGCGAGAACAACGCCACCCTGGAGCGCTACGGCCTGCGGGCCATCCCCTTCCTGGAGTCGATCGGCCTGCTCGGCCCCGACCTGATCGCCGTGCACCTCTCGACGGCGACCGATGAGGAAGTTGAGATGGTCGCCAGGTCCGGCGCGCGGATGGTCTGTTGCTCCAACTCGATCGGCATCATCGACGGCGTCATGCCGCCGATCGCGAAGTTCAAGGATCACGGCGGCATCGCCGGGCTGGGCTCCGACCAGGCGCCGGGCAACAACTCCCACAACATGTTCAGCGAGATGCGGGCTACGGCGATGTACGCCAAGATCGACACCGGCAGCCCGCTGACGATGCCGGCCTGGTCGGTGCTGCGCAGCGCCACGATCGAGGGCGCGACCGCGCTAGGCATCGGCGACCGCGTCGGCTCGCTGGAGGTCGGCAAGGAGGCCGACCTGATCATGCTCGACCTGACGAAGCCGCCGCTGGCCCCGGTGCTGCTGGAACCGGCCCGCAACCTGGTGCCCAACCTGGTCTACGCCGAAACCGGCCGCAACGTCGTGCTCTCGATGGTCGCCGGCAAGGTGATCTACCGCGACGGCAAGTTCACCAACGTCGACGTCGATGAGGTCCACCGCGCGCTGGTCGCCGCCTCCGCCGAACTGCAGGAGAAGACGGCCCAGGACGAGCTGGCCCTGAGCACGCCGATCGTCCAGCTGACGCGTGAGGGCAAGATCTAGCCCGTAGCCCTGGACAAATAGACGGGCGACGAGCGTCGTCGCTGGCCCATGGACAATGCCAGCGACGATGCGAAACCATTGTTGCGCGTCAAACGTCTAAAGTAGCAACGAGGGGCAGGACTAGCGGAGCTCTGCCCGGGTTAGTGGAGGAGACAACCCGCTCGATGTTGAGACGTTGGGTACCCATCGCGGCCGTGGTGGGGCTGCTGGCGATGCTGATTGGTCAGGGTGCGGCGCTGGCGGTCACCTTCGATCAGCACCCGTTCTACCTGCGCTGGGCGCGGACCGATCTGCCGGTTTCGACGGGCGACGTCCACCGGACCTGGATCTGGGGGCCGGAGCCGATCAGCGTCGGTCTGGATGAAGCTTACGCCGAATCACCCGGCGGCATGCGGCGCGTTCAGTACTTCGACAAGAGCCGCATGGAGATCAACGATCCCAACGCGAACTCCGGCGATCTCTGGTACGTGACGAACGGCCTGCTGGTCGTCGAGATGGCGACTGGCCGGGTGCAGGTCGGCGACAACCAGTTCGAGGACGCCGAGCCGGCCCAGGTGCTGGTCGCTGGTGACCAGAGCGAGCAGTCCGACGCTCCCAGCTACGCCGTCGTCGGCCAGCTGATGGACGAGCCGGCGCGCCCGGTCGGCGAGTTGATCATCGAGCGAGCCAGCGCCGAGGGCGCCGTCTACGAGGATGAGCTCTTCGTCAACGCTGGCGTCACCGGCGCCTACCTCGCGCCCGAGACGGGCCACGTCGTCGCCTCGGTCTTCTGGGAGTTCATGAACTCCAGCGGCATCGTGGCTGACGACGCGATGTACTTCGAGGACGAGCTGTTCATCGACCCCTTCTACGCCACCGGTCTGCCGATTACCGAGGCCTACTGGACGACCATCCCGGTCGGCGGGGTGCTGAAGGACGTGCTCTTCCAGTGCTTCGAGCGGCGCTGCCTGACCTACACGCCGGCCAACGAGCTGGGCTGGCAGGTCGAGGCCGGCAATGTCGGGCGGCACTACTTCGAGTGGCGCTATGGCGAGCCGGCGACCATGGAGGTCATGATCTTCCTGGTCGCGATCGGTGACGACGGGCAATCCGGCGAAGAGATCGGCTGCGACGACAGCCTGGTCGGCATCACCCGCGAGATCCCCACGACGGGCGACCCGATCCAGGGCGCGCTGGAGGCGTTGCTGGCGATCCCCGGCCCGAACTTCGGCGAGTCCGGCCTCTCGACGGCCCTGCATGACTGGAACGTGACGGTCGACTCGGTGAACGTCGAGAACGGGCTGGCGACGGTGGAGATGAGCGGCGACATCTCGATCGGCGGCGTCTGCGACGCGCCGCGCATTGAGCACCAGCTCGAGCGCACCGTGCTCCAGTTCCCGGACGTCGACCAGGTCCAGATCTTCATCAACGGCGAGGCGCTGGAGGACATCCTCTCCGTCCAGTAAGCGCCCGGCCAGTCTGGCGACTCACCTGCATCGGCTCTCCTGCGCGACAGCGGGAGGGCCGATGTTCTTTCCTGCCGTGGGGGCATCATGTCTTGCTTGGGATACGTAGGGGTGCTCCTGGATTTCCCGCACGAGCGGCTATTCCTAGCGAGTCACTTGGTCGCCAATTGGAACCATGCCTGGACGACATTGTAGGTGTGGAGACAAGTTCCACCCCTA
>DATGQR010000275.1:0-3536 GCA_035304105.1 Thermomicrobiales bacterium
GCCAATCTCTTCCGCGACCTGTTCGCGAGCATCCGCGACATCGTCGGTGGGCGCTCCGGCGCCTATGAAGAGGAGTTGCGACGGGCGCGGGAGATCGCCCTGGAGGAGATGGCCCAGGAGGCGCGGGACCGCGGCGCGAACGCCGTCATCGCGGTGGACGTCGACTATGAGGCGATCCAGATCGGCTCCGGCGGCGCGATGCTGATGGTCACCGCATCGGGCACGGCCGTCCGGGTCTAGGTGCTGCCCCGGGGTCAGCGCGTGCGAACGAGCCCGCGAAGGAAGGAGCGCCGGCAAGTGGCCGGCGCTCCTCTTCGATGGCGCAGGACGTTGCTCGCGGGGGCCCCATGACGTACCCTGTCAGCCCGGGGGGTGCCCGTGCGACCCCGTCGCAACCCAGCCTGGGAGGAGCCATGACACCACAAGAGCCTACCGCCGATGAGTACTACGTTGACTCTCCCGTCGTGCGCGAGTTCATCGCCGCTGTGCAGGCCGCCCGCGCCGCAGAGCCGGACCCGGCGCGGCTCGTCGAGCAGCTACGCCCGGCTTTCAGCCGCTTGCTGCAGGCCGACGGCTGGCTGCCGGACGAGTTCGCACGGCCCTACGAAGCGAGCGGCATGGGAGGCGGGATCGGCCAGTATCTGCTCTACCGCTCGGCCGATCGGTCGCTGAGCCTTTTCTCCCTGGTAGTCCCGGCCGGGTCGACGACCCCGGTGCACGACCACCTGGCGTGGGGGCTGGTCGGGCTCTACCGCGGCGAGCAACTCGAGCGGGTCTATGCTCCCATCGCCACCGACTACGACGCTGGGCAGGCGAATCTGGAGTTGATCGAGGAGCGAACGGTGCGGGCGGGTGAGTTCTACACCCTGCTGCCCCCGACCGACGACATCCACAGCGTGACGACCACGTCGAGCGAGGCGTCGATCTCGATCCACCTGCTGGGCAACGACACCGGCTGCGTGGTGCGCCATCGCTTCGACCCGGAGACCGCGTCGGTTACGCCGTTCCGTTCGGGCTACAGCAACGTGCCCTGCGAGGACCAAGCGAGGAGCTGAGGAGCTCGCCCGCCTCAACGCGGGGAGTAACGAGGAAGACGTTGTTGCACGCAGCATGCGGAGTGTAGGCTGTCTCGGCGTGCGCGCCGCGCGGGCGGCCGAGAGCACTCCAGGAGGGAAAGCCTCGCATGCAGAGATGGTATCCACTCGTCCTCGCTATCCTCGCCCTGGTGCCAGGCATCGCGCTGGAGCTGGGGGTCTACCACGTCTCCCCGCCGGTCGCAGCGCTCATACTCGGTATCGCCATCGTCGGCGCTGCGTTCCTGCTCTCCTGGGCCGCCGAGGTGATTCAGCTCGACATCTCGCAGGGACTGGCCCTGGCGCTGCTTGCCCTGATCGCGATCCTGCCCGAGTACATCGTTGATGCTACCTTTGCCTGGCTGGCGGCGAAGGACCCCGAGTACTCCCACTACGCGATCGCGAACATGACCGGTGCCAACCGGCTCCTCATCGGCGTTGCCTGGCCACTGGTAGTCGTGCTCGTCTGGCTCCGGACACGGAAGACCCGCGTGTCGCTCGAGCCGGCGCACGGGCTGGAGCTGATCGCGCTGCTGCTGGCGACGATCTACGCCTTTGTGCTCCCGATCAAGGGGACGCTGTCCCTCTTCGACTGCGTGATCCTGGTCGGGATCTTCGTCGTCTATGTGCTGCGGCTGGCGCGGATGCCGGCCGAGGAGCCGCACCTGGTCGGGCCGGCGGCGACCATCGGAGCGCTCCCGGCTCGCACGCGCCGGTTGGCCGTCGCGGGGCTGGGGGTGCTCGCGGCTGTGGCGATCCTCCTGGTAGCCGAGCCGTTCGCGCACGCGCTGATCGAGACCGGTACCCTGATCGGTGTGGACGAGTTCCTCCTGGTGCAGTGGTTGGCACCGCTCGCTTCCGAGGCACCGGAGTTCGTGGTGGTGAGCATCTTCGCCTGGCGCGGCGCGGCCGGTGTTGCACTGGGGGCGCTCGTCTCGTCGAAGGTCAACCAGTGGACGCTGCTGGTCGCCATGCTGCCGCTGATCTACTCGATCGGCCTGGGGCATCCCGGCGCGCTGCCGCTCGACGGGCGCCAGCAGCACGAGATCCTGCTCACGGCGGCGCAGTCCCTCTTTGCCGTCCTGCTGTTGCTGGATCTCCGGCTGTCACTGATCGGCGCCGGATTCCTCTTCGGGATGTTCGCAACCCAGTTCGTCTTCGCCGATATCCGGGTCGAGATGTCGATCGCCTACCTCGTGGCCGGGGCCATCGCGATCTTCATCAGCCGCGCCCACCTCGGAGCGGCGTTCCGCGGCGCTCGCTCGGCCGGGCAGAAACACTGACCCGGCCGGATTCCCGGGAGGAGGTGTGCCCACCGTGGCCGAGCCGGTCCAGGTCGCGCTCTACGCCGACCTCTCCTGCCCCTATGCCTTCGTCACCGCGTTCCGGCTGCGCCGGCTGCGCGACGAGTACCGCGGGCGCATCGCCATCGTGCACAAGAGCCTGGCGCTGGAGTACGTCAACCGGGAGCCGACACCCAAGAAGGTGCTCGACAACGAGCTGCCGCTGCTGGCCCTGGAGGAGCCCGACCTGCCCTACCAGCCGTGGCACCGGCCGGCCAGCGAGTGGCCGGTCACCTTCTGGCCGGCATTCGAGGCCGTCAAGTGCGCCGAGCGGCAGGGCCTGGACAAGGCCGACGACATGGCCTGGGCCATCCGCGTCGCCTTCTTCCGCGACAGCGCCTGCGTCTCGATGCGCCACGTGCTGATCGACCTGGCCGAGCAGGCCGAGCTCGACCTGGACCGCTTCGTGGCCGACTTCGACGCTGGCGTCGGCAAGGCGCAGGTGATTGAAGAGGCGCGCGAGGGCTGGGAACGGCTGCGCGTCCCCGGCAGCCCGACCTTCGTCCTGCCGTCGGGCAAGCAGTACAGCGGGCTCGGCCTTCCGGAGATCGACCTCGACGTCGAGCAGCATCATCGTGTGATCGGCATGACGCCCGCACCGTGTCGGGGCGATGCCTGCCTCGACCTCTACCGCCGGATGTTCGACGAGGCGCTGGGTTCATCCTGAGCGGCGGTGCAAGGCGGGGGTCACCATAGGCCCCAGGGCCAGATCCACCCCAGCCAACCCGTGCGGAGCGCGACGGCGTAGGGTGCCGGATCGTCGTCGACCGTGAACCAGAGCGTGTGGGTGCCGGGCGGCAGGCCCCAGGTAGACACCATTGCCAGATACTCCCCGCCCTGCCGCTGCCGCCCGACGTAGACGAGCCGTACCAGTGGCCGGGGATGCGCCGCGCCGTCCTCCGTGGTCAGCCCGGTGACGCGCAGGCGATGCGCCGCTGCAGAGTGGTTCACCCCATCGGCATCCACGAGCCGCAACCGCACCCAGACCAACGGCCCAAGCCCGAGCTGACCGGTCTGCTCGACCCCGTAGCGGACCTGGTACGTCACGGCCTGGCTGGCGGTATTGCCGGCGGCGTCGCGCGCGTCCACCTGGAAGGCATGGCTGCCCACCCGACTCGTG
>DATGQR010000276.1:0-10045 GCA_035304105.1 Thermomicrobiales bacterium
GGCACCTCCGGGCCGGTGTGCTCGTCGATCTACGCGGCGCGCTTCGGCCGGCAGGGGCTGATGGGCCTGCAGAACGGCGGCATCCAGGTCGAGCGCGTCGGCGAGCTGGAGACGAAAGATGCCACTCGGACGCGCATCAAGTGGTACTGCGGGCTGGCGCTGATGGGCACCCTGGGCCTGGCGCGGCTGAGCGGCATCAATGGGTCATAGGTTGTAGCGCGTAGTTCGTAGGTTGTAGGGAGGCCAGTGGAGCCTACCGTATTCACTACAGACTACAACCTACGAACTACAAACTGCTCCAGGCGTTCCCGGCTTCCGGCGTCATGATCCGACGCAGGCGGCGTAGAGTGTCACCAGCTCAGGATTGGGGCCAGGGTTGAAAACGTCGAACCACCAGGTGTCCTCGTCCTGCGGATAGCTCTGGTGCATGTCTACTTCGATGTTCGGTATGGACCTCATGCCGCCGCCGATGACGCGCGTGCCAGCCGGGCAGTCCATGCCCGCGCCGGCAATTGTGCCCGCGGACACTGTGATGTCCCGCGTTGCGAAGGTGAAGCCCTCGAGTGTCTGGGCGTCGATCTCGTCCAGCAGCTCCTGGCTCAAGTCCTGCGCGCCGATCGAGCCATCGAGAATCTCGTCGCTCGTGACGCTGCCGACGGCCAGATCGCTGGCGGTCAGCGAATCGTCGGCGACCTCGGCCGAGCCGACTGCCCCGGTTGCGATCTGATCTGCGCCGACGCTGTCGGTGCCGAGGTCGTCCGACGAGATCGTGCCGTCGAGGATCATCGCCGAGGTGATGCTGTCGGGCTGATCTTCGTTGACGTAGACGTCGTCCAGCGCGGCGCCGTCAAACGTGCTCCAGCTGATTGGAGACTCGATTGAGGTGCATCGCTCCGGATCAGGCACGTGGCGCAGCTGGCCGGTGTAGCGGTTGACGCAGACGTGAATCTCCGCGCCCGTCGGCGCGCTCCGCGCGATCATCGCCGAGCCGAGGCTGAACGCGATGGCGGCGATCCCGGCGATGAGCGCCAGCTTCCAGAACGCCGACCAGCGAGACTTCGTTGTGATGCGAGCGACCAATGGCGTCTCCCGTCCTAAACACGAATACGAAACGCGCCCGAAGATGTTAAGCGAACTTTCGTTGTACGGGAAGACTGGAGAAGGACTTCTTGGGCACTTCGGGAATGTTCTGGGGTGCGAGATGAAGCCGGAAACAGGATGTGGTCCGGGCGCTGCTCATCGCGGGCGCCCGCCAGGCTGATGGCCGGGGCGGCCTGTCGATCGCTCCGAGACCCTGACGCCGGCCCGCCGGGCGGCGCGACATCAGCAGAAACCGCGCGGCTCCTCGATTGGGGAGCCGCCTTCGTTTACGCGGGGCTTGCTCCGCTTCTCCGCCTGATGCGGGGAGCGGGCGGGTCCCGCTCGTTCGGCGTCGAATGGAAAGGAATGACCGATGCAGGAACCGAGCGGCCAGACGACGCTCTGGCAGTGGCTGGAGGGGCGCGACACGGCGCGCATGAACCGCTACCAGCGCTACCTGAGCTTCTACGCCGGCGAGCAGTGGGACGAGCGCCGGCGCGCCGGGGAGCGGCGGTTGACGGTCAACTACGCCCGCGCGCTGGTCCGCAAGGCGGCCAGCTATCTGATGCCGCGCCCGGTGACGTTTGATGTGAGGGAAGAGGGAAGGGGTAACAGAGAACAGGGAAAGCGGGAGGGAGCGGGTGATCGCATGCCCGGGCTCTCGTCGATCGACGTCGAGGGCGGGGATGGCTCGCGGGAGGCGCTGGCCGAGGCGGCGCTGGAGGCCGTGTATGCCGACCTGGACCTGCACGCGCTGGACTTTCAGAGCGCGGTGGACAGCGCGGTGCTGGGGGATGGCGCCTTCAAGGTGACCTGGAACCCGAAGGCGCGCCGGCCAGTGGTCGCGGCGGTCGATCCCCAGGGGCTGTGGGCCTGGTGGCGGCCGGAGGACCCGACGGTGCTCACCCGCGTGGTCCAGCGCTATGAGCTGGAGCGCGGCGCGGCGGCGATGCTCGTCGGGCAGGGGGAGGAGGGAAAGAGCGGGCGGTCGAGCCTCAGCTTTCCTCCGAGCTCCAACCTGCAAACGACAACCTCTGCCCGGATCGTAGAGGACTGGACGCCGGACCGGCTGCGCGTGGAGCTGGACGGCGAGATCGTGCGGGACGAGGCGAACCCGTATGGCTGGGTGCCGTTCGTGATCTATCCGAATCTGGCGCGGCCGCACGAGTTCTGGGGCGCCAGCGACCTGGAGGACCTGATCCCGGTCTGCCAGGAGCTGAACCGGCGCATGACGACCTTGAGCCGCATCCTGGAGGTGGCCGGTTACCCGATCACCGTGCTGGAGAACGTGACCGGCTCGGAGGGCATCCGGGTCGACGCTGGCGCGGTCTGGGAGCTGCCGGAAGACTCGCGCGCCTACCTGCTGGACATGCTCTCTGGCGGCGGGGTGCGGCTGCACATCGACTACATCGAGCTGCTCTACCGCCAGCTGCACGACCTGGCCGAGACGCCGCGAACGGCCTTCGGCGATTCGGGCCGCTCGCTCTCCGGCGTGGCGCTGGAGGTGGAGATCCAGCCGCTGGTCCAGAAGGTGATGCGCAAGCGGCGCACCTGGGAGGTGGTCTACCGCAAGCGCAACGCGATGATCCTGGAGTTGCTGGAGCGCTTCGGCGGGCTGGACCTGGGCGGGCTGCGCCAGACGCGCGCGGTCTGGGGCGAGGTGCTGCCCAGCGACCGCGAGGCGCTGGTGCGCTCCGAGGCGCGCCTGGTCGACGCGGGCATCCACTCGCGCCGCGACGCCATGGCCGCCCTCGGCGACGCCGACCCCGAGCGCTCCTGGCAGCGCGTGCTGGAAGAACGGGAGCAGGGATGGGGATGAGGTTGTCGTTCGTAAGTTGGAGGGAAGGCAGAAGACCCTCACCCCACAACCCACGACCCGCTTCGCGGGTACCCCGCCCACGCGCTGCGCGGAGGGAGAGGGGGAGTAAGCGATAAGTGCGCTTGATCGCTAGCTCTGATCTCACAACAGGGCGCCCCTCCCTCGCACGCGCAAGCGGGTACCCGGAGGGAGGGGGCGGGAGAGGGAGCCTTCCCACAAACAAAGGAGAGGATCACATGGCGACGTTGGCGGAGATTCGAGGACGGGTGCGGCTGCGGTTGGAGGAGGGCAGCGCGGCGGTCTGGACGAATGAGGAATTGGATGAGGCGATCCTGGCCGGGCTGGAGCTGTATAACGGGCGCTTCCCGATGGAGGCGACGCAGTCCGCGGCCGTGAACGGGACGAATGTGGCGATGCCGGCCCAGGCCCGGGCGGTGCTGCGGGTGACGCTGGCCGATGGGACGGTCGTGCCCCGGCGGGCGGCGCCGGTGGCGCGGACGGCGGACGAGCGGCTGGCCTGGGAGCCGTTCGCCGGGGTGATCTGGTTCACCCGGCCGCTGCCGGCCCAGACGGTCACGCTCTGGTATCAGAAGGACCACGCGGTGACCGACGTGCCGGAGGGTGACGTTGGGTTGCTGGTGCTGGCCGGGGTCTGGAAGGCGCTGGAGCAGCGCGCGGTCCAGCAGCTCAAGCGCCACGGGGCGGTCCACGCGACGCTGGCGGACCTCACGGTGCGCCGCGCCCGCGAGGAGTTCGAGCGCGCCTTCGACACCCGCGCCCGCCGGGTCGGCGTCACCTTGCTGACTCACGATTAGCCTTCCTCGGCCTGTCACGCCGGGGCCAGCCCTGCTGGGCTTCCACTGCTCTCGCGCACGACGTGTGTATCCCAGGCCCAGTGGGCGCCCCCCGTCGAGGGATCTCGCTCATCAATACGGGGCTTCGGGTGAGGCTCGATTCTCTCGCAATCGCTCTGGTGGTCGGCGAGATCCCTCGATGGGCTCGGGACACGTGGTTGTGAGATTTCCCTTCGGCGGGGCGGCCTGTGGTGATCGGGATACGCCTTGTCGCTTCGCGAGTCTCTGGGGAGCATCCGGGGCGCGGCGAACTCTGAAACGGAATGAGCACGATGAGTACGGATATCACGCTGAACGGCGTGGGCTATATGGTGCTGCCCGGGAGCTACCGGGCGGACTGCGTGAGCCTGAGCGCGATGACGCCGGGGAGTCCCGGCAGCGGGCCGGAGCTGCCGCCGGGGCAGCGGCGGGGGCGCGATGTGGCCGCCGATCTGGGGCGGCGAGGGGCCGTGGACGGCGGGTTCGGCGGCCTGCTGCCCGGCGTCGGGCCGGTCTGGCGCATGGCTTATCCAGTCGGCGCGGCCGGGTTGGGACCGCCGCCGCTGGCCGAGCCGCGCACCGGAACGATTGCCGCGGCCAGCGGGCGGGTCGGGATCGGGACGCGCGACTTCGGCTTCCTGGCCAGCGGCACGACGCTCTACCGCTGGACGCCGGCAGCGATCACCAGCCGGCGGGCGGGGATGGGCGCGGCGGCGGTCGACATGGCGGCGCGCGGCGACCGGGATATCTTCGTGGCCTTCGGCGCGGCGCTGGACGTGGCGCGCTGGCAGGATGGCCCGGGCACCTGGACGGCCTCGGCGCTGGGAGCCGGCGAGCAGGCCAGCCTGATCGCGATGCTGGCCGACCGGCCGGTGACGGTCAAGCCGGACCAGCCGGAGCGGGTCTATGTCTGGCACGCGGATCTCTCCGGCAAAGCCAGCTACCCGCTAAACGGCGAGATCCTGCGGATGGTCGCGACCGCGCGGGGCGTCCTGATCGCCACGAACCAGTCGTGGTATCTGGTCGAGGAGGTCGACGGCGCACCGTTCCGGGCGGTGCCGGTGGCTCAGCCGGTCGCCAATGCCAGCGAGGTGCAGCTGCTCGCCCACCGTGGGGAGGTGATCGCGGCGGTGGACGGCGTGCTCTGGCGGCAGAATCTGCTGGCTGGCGGCTGGCAGCATGTTCCGGCGCCGGGCGCGGTCGGCGGGCTGGCCGGCTTCGGGAGCTGGGTGCTAGCGCGGCTGACCAACCACTATGGCGCGTCGGGCATCTGGGCCTGGGATGGCGGCGCCTGGTTCTTCTTCAACGCCATGGCCAGCCAGGTCGTGCCGGGACCCCTCGGGCTGGTCGGCGCGACGGTCGACGGAACCACCGACTTCTACGCCTTCGACGACCGCGCGCCGGACAACAGCGCCCGCTACGCCGGCAGCTACCGGGCGGCGACGGCGCTGACCGGCGGCGGGATCGAGCGCGACAAGCAGTGGACGCGGATCGGCGCGGAGTTTCACCGCCCGGACGGCGTGGAGGTCGGCGCCTGGACGGCGCAGCTACAGTACAGCGCCGACGCGGGCCGGACCTGGACGAACGCTGGCGCGCCGCAGACGGTCGGCGGCGAGCACCAGCGCATCAGCGCGGCGCTGCCCGGGGTGACGGCGAGGGCGCTGATCGCGCGGGTCAACCTGACGGCCGTCTCCGGTCCGGCTCCGGCGCTGGCGGCGCTCTGGGCCGACTGGCGGGTGACCGAGGCCGACGGCGGCGGCGAGGGCTCGCCGGGCAGCGGCCCGACGGCGACTCGTGAGCTGCGCCGGCGCTGGCGCATGACGCTCCTGGCCCAGGACGGCCTGATCGACCGCGAGGGCGCGCCACTGGGCCTCGGGGCCGGGACGATCCGCGCCAACCTCTGGGCGCTCCTCGACCAGACCACTAGCTTCACCGACCTCGACGGCACGGCTCACCCGTCCGTCCGCCTGGCCGCCCTGGAGGAGGAGTGGCCCATGCCCGCCGACGCCGCGCACCACATCTCGACCCGCCTCCGCCTGGAGTTGGTGGAGGAGTAGGGAGTAGGGAAGAGGGAGTAGGGGGGCGTAGTTTGTAGGTCGTAGTTCGTAGGAAGAGAGACCTGAACACCCTCGCCGGGGAACCGCCCGCTATCAGCGACGATCCCCTTCCGTCTTTCCCTCTTCCCTGTTCCCTGTTCCCACTCTTAAGGAATGGACAAGCGAATGTACACGGTGGATACGAGCTTTCGGAGCCGGCCGCGGGTGAGCGCGGCGCGGTTTGGGGAGGTGATGGGCGCGGTCGGGAGTCCCTGGGCGGGGCAGGCGGCGGCGCTCTACGAGCTGATCGCCGGGAATGGTCACGACCCGGCGGTCTGGCTGGCGATCGGGCTGCGCGAGCACCGTCTGCTGACCGACCCGAACGCGGTGGCCCTGCGGCTGATGACGCACAGCTGGACGAACGCGCGCAGCGCCCGCCTGCCGGGGCTGGATCACGACATCGTGACGACGGCGGACCTGCGCCGGGCCGGGATCACCAACCGCAACGGCCCCTACGTGCGCTACCGCTCGGTCGCCGACAGCCTGCGCGACGGCATCGCCCGGCTGGACGACGCGGACTACGTCTACCGCCGGGCGCACGCCGTGACGCTGCGTCAGGTCTTCCGCCTCTGGACTGAGAGCGACGCCGAGAGCTACACCCGCTTCGTCGTCGAGCGGCTGAACGAGTGGCGCGAGCCGGGCTACGCGCGCACCTGGTGGGACGACCCGGAGATCGAGTTCATCCCCGAGCTGCACGGCGAGCATGGCTATCCTCGCGGGCGCTGGGGGCGAGTCGATGCTGAGACCGGGCGGCGCTACGAGGTCGACCTGCTGATCCTGCACATCACCATCGGGCACGACAGCCTGGCCTGGCTCAACGGCCCGCACGAGAGCTCGGCGCACTACTTGACCTGGCCGGACGGCCGCGCCCGCGCCCAGCTGCTGCCGGAGCGCGACGCCGCCTGGACGGCCGGCAACCGCGAGTACAACCTGCGCTCGATCAACATCGAGCACGAGAAGCGCTGGCTGGACGATCCCTGGTCGGAGGAGGAATACCGCAACCTGGCCTGGCTGGCGGCGCGGATCATCCGGCGCAACCCGGGGATCAAGCCCGACCGGCGGCACATCATCGGCCACAGCGAGGTGCCCGATCCGCACTATCCGAGCCGCTTCGGCGGCGCTGGCAACCACGAGGACCCCGGACCGCTGTTCGAGTGGCCGCGCTTCATGGCGGCGCTGGAGGAGGAGCTGGCCGGGCTGCGAGAGGACCCCAACGCCCGCTACTTCCCCGAGACGGGTCACTGGATCGTCAACGACGGCCCGGCGCGGATGCTCGACTTCTGGCGCGAGCGCGGCGGGGTGGAGACCTGCGGCTACCCGTTGGAGGGCATGCGGCTGGACCCCGACGGCGTTTACCGGCAGCTGACCGAGAACGTGCTGCTGGAGTGCTGGCCGGAGGGCTTCGGCCGCCACGCCGGCCCACACTGCCGCTTCGGCGGCCTGGGGCGCCGCCTCCTGGCGCGCGAGCAGCGCGTTCGATCTGCCGGAGGGGCGATCCCGGAGCTGTAGCCGGGCGCGAGCCAGGCCACCGCGCGTCTGGATCACGCCACACATCACGCTAGATGAGCCGCCGTGGGCACTCGCTCGCGGCGGCTCGTTGTGCTGGGCGGAGCCCTCAGGGAGCGATTGGAAGTGGGACTCGGCGCTGGCGGTTGCGCGACCTGACCGCGTGTTGGACGACATGCTGCCAAGAGGTGAGTACCTAATGCATGTTTCGTTGCGATGTGTTCTCGCGATAGATAAGAGGCGACAAGTTTGCTGATGAAGCGAGGCGAGGTGAGACGTGGTGCGACATGGCTTGCGCTGGTTGGCGCTGCTCGGCTTGCTGACCGGGGTGGTGCCGTTGGTCCCACTCGGCGTGGCGGCCGCGGACGTGGTGGTGCGTGACTGTGACGAAGACCAAGCACTCGATCAGGCGCTGGAAGCGGTGCGGGAGGATGGGGGCACGATCACCATCACCTGTGACGACCCGATTCCCTTCAGGGGTGAGAAGGAGATCAGCTCGCCCGTGACGATCCTCGGCGGCGGGGCGGCGGTCTTTGACGGCCAGAACAGCACGCGCTTGTTCGGGGTGACGAGCCAGGGGACGTTGACGCTGGTGGGGGTGACGCTGCAGAACGGCGCTGTTGGCGGCACAGGCCATGGCGGGGCGATCTACAACGACGGCACGCTGACGGTGATGGCCAGCACCTTCCGTAACAATCGCGCAAGCAACGGAGGAGCGATCTCCGGCACCGGCACGCTGACGGTGACGGCCAGCACCTTCAGCGGCAATAGCGCAGACGAGTGGGGAGGAGCGATCCACAGCTTTGCCGTTGGCACGCTGACGGTGACGGCCAGCACCTTCAGCGGCAACAGTGCGAATAGTGGTGGGGCGATCTACATTCTCCTCGGCGTTGCACGCTTGCAAGGCACGATTCTGGCTGGCAATGGCGGTGGCAATTGTGGCGGTGACAGCGTCCCCGCTGAAGGCTACAACCTCAGCGATGACTCCAGTTGCAGCGGCATTCCCAGCAGCTCGAACATCAACCTCGGAGAGCTGACGGACAACGGCGGTCCCACCCTGACCATGCTGCCAGCGAACGACTCGCCCGCCATCGATGCCATCCCAGAAGCTGAGTGCTCCACGCACTCCACGCCGACCGACCAGCGGGGAGCGCCCCGCCCGGCGGGCGCGGGCTGCGACATCGGGGCCGTCGAAGCCGATGCCAGCGTGCCGCTGCAGCGATTTGCTGCCGAAGCGTCCGGCGGGCCGGAAGGCCAGCCGCTGCCCATCATCGCCGCCGCGGCCGGCTCCAGTGAGAGCCCCCTCAGCTACCAAGTCGACTGCGACAACGATGACGAGTACGAGACGGAGGGGATAACCAAGCCGCTCGGTGAAGCCAGCGCCAGCATCGGTCTGGCGACCTGCACCTTCGCCGACGAGGGCGAGTACCCCGTCGGACTCAAGACTTGTAGCGGCGACGATTGCCTGACGACCGCGTTCAGCGTGACCGTCCACAACGTTGCTCCCGCCCTCGAGACGCCGGTGGTCACGCCCACGCCATCGAAAGAAGGTGAGCTGGTGGAGGTCAGCGTCGCCTTCACCGACACCGGCAGCCAGGACAGCCACACCTGCACGATCGACTACGGCGACGGCTCGGCGCCCGAGGACGGGACGGTCGATCAGGAGGAAGGCACCTGCACCGGCCAGCACACCTACCGTGACGATGCGAGCGAACCCTTCACCATCACCATCACCGTCACCGACGATGCAGAGGCATCCGCTCGCATCGAGGTGAAACACACGGTCGAGAACGTGGATCCGACGATCGAGCGCATCGAGCTGGGACCGGTGCGGCAGGGCCAGCCGGTGACGCTGACGGTGACGGCCAGCGACCCGGGCGACGAGCACGACCCGCTCACCTACCGCTTCGACTGCGATGGCGACGGCGACGATGACATCGGCCCGCAGGAGGAGTCCACCGCGTCCTGCGCGCTCGACCCGAGCCGCGCCCAGACGACGATCACGGTGCTGGTCGAGGATGACGACGGCGGCAGCACCACCGGCGCGGTCACCGTCCGCCAGTCACTGCCCTTCTGTGCCAATCGCTACACCGGCCAGCTCGGCGCCACCCTGGCCACCGGCAGTTGTCCGCCAGCGAGCACCGCCCTGACCTTGCCGGCTGAAGATCCGGAGACGCTCTGCATCCAGCGCTACACGGGGGAACTGACGTGGTCACCGCGCGGCGCCTGCTCGTCAGCGCACACCGCTCATATGGTGCCGGATGACGGGCCACTGACCTATTGCCAGAACCGCTACACCGGTGCGCTGCGCTACACGCTGACCGGCGCCTGCACGTCGGTCGAGCGGCCGGGCGTGATCCCGGGGCTGTAGCCGAGCTGCGAGACAGTTCATCGATGAAGCCCGGGCGGTGGGCGCGATCGCGTCGCCGCCCGGGCTTCGTCTTGCCCGCTGCCCTCCGGGGCTTGCAAGCGTTCGGCACAATTGAGGCCGGCTACTGTTCGCTTGACGGGATGCTGAAGTGAGTATGAGCATCGATACCGAACACTACGACGTCGTGATCGTCGGCGGCCGGATCGCCGGCGCGGCGGCGGCGATCAACCTGGCCCGCAACGGCTACAAGATCCTCCTGCTGGAGCGCGCCGGCATGCCTTCGGACACGCTCTCGACCCACTACATCTGGCCGGACGGCACGGCCGCGCTGCGCCGCCTG
>DATGQR010000277.1:0-5174 GCA_035304105.1 Thermomicrobiales bacterium
GACCGTGTGGTCGTCGACCGCCTCGGCTCCGTCTTCGTCCATCACATTGCTGAAGAGCCAGGCGACGCCACGGTTCTTGCGGATCATTCGGCCCACGGAGTACACGACGTCCGAGGCCGTCACCGGCGTCCCGTCGTGGAAGACGGCACGCTCGTCGAGCTTGAACGTCCATTCGGTGGCGTCGTCGTTCGATTCGTACTCGGTCGCCAGGAGCGGCACTAGCTGCGGCGGGTTGCCGCGGTAGCGCAGCAGCGTGTCATAGCAGGACTTCTGGGTCGTCGCGATCGAGTAGTCGTGCCCGGTGTGCGGGTCGAGATTGGAGATATCCTGGTTGTACCCGGCGATCAGGATCTTGTGCGTCGCGCCTCCGCTGGAGGTTTCGGCCGGAGTCTCGTCGGTATCTCCGTCGTCGGACGCCTCATCGTCGGCTTCGTCGTCCGAGGCCTCGTCAGCGCCCGAGTCGTTGCTCGTCGGCGCGGGCGCGTCGTCGTCGCCGGTCGATGAGTCGGTATCGTCGTCGTCATCGTCGCCCCCGCACGCTGCGAGGAGCGCCGACAGCGCCGTCCCGCCGCCCACGGCGGCGAGCATCTTCAAGAAGTGACGCCGATCGACGCCTTGTGACTGATAGAGATTCATGATTTGCTGGGTCAGCGCGACCTGTCGGTCATCTACCACGGATTCATACCCCCTCTGTGATTGAAGTAGCTCAACCGCACGTTCCCCCAGACAGCCGAGCGTTGCGGCCTAATCTTCCGTTAGCTTGCCACAAACCCCCTCCTCGTCCGATGCCGGCACGTTCCGCTTGTCATGTTCGTAGAGCGGATTGGGCTTCAATGGAAGCCGATAGTCCTCAAACGTCTTGGTGAATCGCGGCACCATGATCGTCTGAAGGCTCTGGATGCCTTCGATCGGCGCGATGCGCTCGGTGATGAAGTAGGTGAGATCCTCGTTCGTAGGCAACACGATCTGCGCGAAGAGGTCATAGATCCCGGCGGTGATTGCGATCCAGGTGATCTCGTCCATCTCCGCGAGCGCCTTACTGACCTCGTCCAGGCGCCGCAGTTCGACGGACAAGCCAATGAAGGCGATGAGATGGAAGCCGAGCTTGCCCCAGCTCGGGACTGCTACGAGTTTGAGCGCCCCTGCGTCCACGAGCCGCTCGACCCGCCGCCGCGCGGTGGACGGCGAGACACCGACCGCCTCCGCAAGTTCGTGGTAGCTCATGCGCGCTTCCTTCTGAAGCAATGCGATGAGCATTCGGTCTTGATCATCAAGGTGAATGATTGAATCAGTCATCATCATCCCAAGTCGTGAACCTATCAGCCCCGGATCCTAGTCTACGCGCATAATTCTGTCAACAGGGGTGGAGGAGACCGCGGAAGCATCTGCTCCTGGGCCCCCAGCGCGTCGGCGCTCGGACCACGTGTCAGAGTCAGTCCGGGGATGGAGGAGTCGAGCCTCGGAGATTCGGCGCTGACCGGTTTAGATGGTCTGGCGGCGCGATTCTCCACTAAGCCCATGGGACGCCGAATCTGACGATAGATCGACCAGCCCGCCGGAAGAACGCCCAGGATCACCCCGGTCATGCGCGGTCTTCCGGCGGGCGCTTAACGGCTTGACGCCCCGATGCGTGGGTCTCAAGACGGATATGACCGGCTTGTTTGGATGGTCGGGTTACCCGAGCTTGGAGATTGGATGAACGAGGCGAAGCCCGCAGCCGCCCCCGCGGTTCTCGCGTCGTTGAAGTGTGAAAGCCGCTCGCTTGCGGACGGCTAGTTGAAGGTTGCGCCGCCGCGGGAGGTGGAAGTGCTGGGCACGGGGGCGCGGTACTCCTCGACGAGGGTCAGCCGGTCGAGTGCGTCACGCAGTTCGGGGTTGCACTTCGAGCGAATCTGGGCCAGCCGCATCGTCAAGATCTCCGCCTGGCGCAAGTGATCGGCGCGCTGGCGCGCGAGTTGCAGCATTTGCACTAACAGTTGGAGATCTTCATACCGCTCGACCCGGCTGTCGTTCATCGGAGCTCACTTTCTGGGCGTTGCGTCCCCGCCAGCAAGTGCTATTCATGAAACGAATGTCCACCAAGCAGTCTAGCATGTCTTTAGCGGGCCGGATCATGTGCCTGGACACATGTAAATGCCCGTCCAGGGTACACGCGAGTCATGCGCTGCTTGGCTCCCGATCCATGGACCAGGCCCGGCGACCCCGATGCACTCCCGGCACGTCGGCCGGAGGGCAGGCGTCGTCCTCGCTCGCTCCACCGGGCGAACTGGTATAAATCGACGTAACGTCACGATCGCATCTAACGACCAAGTTTTCGAGCAGGCCTGTCGCGCTGGAAGGAGCGATGTCGACAGTGGCTGGGGCTACTCGCAAGACCACGAACCTCGGAAAACTCGTGCGCCAGCGCCGGCTGGAGTTGGGGCTCACTCAGGAAGAACTTGCCGCGCTCATCTCCGACGAGGGCGAAGAGATCCGCCAGGCAGACATCTCGCGCATCGAGCGTGGGTACACGCGGCTCCCGCGACCTGAGCGACTCGCCAGGATCGCCCGCGCGCTGGATGTTCCCGCCGGAGAGTTGCTCGGCAGCGCCTTCGGCGCGGCTGATGGCGGGTCGGCCGATCCCGGAATTCACCCCGAGTCCACAAGCGGCGAAGCCTCGTCCGATTCCACGTACCCGCCTGCCTGGGCGGAGTCCGGCTTCTATCAGCGGCTGCTCGATCAGCTCGATCAAGCTGTCATCGTGACGGATCCGGATGGCGTCATTCGGTACTGGAATGCCTACGCCACGGCCCTCTACGGCTGGCAGGCCGCCGAGGTGTTGGGTCGCAACATCATGACGGTGACGGTGGCCCAGGCCTCGGCCCACGAGGCCGAGGAGATCATGGAGCAGCTCCGCGCCGGAAAGTCATGGCGCGGCCCGTTCCTGTTGCGTCGACGGGACGGCTCGACCTTCGAAGGGATCGTCGTGGATTCCCCCGTCCTCGACGACGGCGGCAACCTGGTCGCCATCATCGGCATCTCCTCGGCGACGGAGGACGCAGCCGCCCTGCACGACGATCTGCGCTGCTAGCCTCCGCCGGCCGGACTCCCCGCGATGCACGACCCGCGCGGCTGGCGATTGTCACCATATTGTTGCGCCGGGGCCGCGCGCGTTGATCGTTTTGACACGCACCGTGGGCTAGCCTTCGGTCGTCAAGGCGGCGCTCCTGGGGGCCGTGACCTCATCGCCAGGGGCGCCGGCCCACCCACCGGGTCGGTTGACCCGAACCCTGCGGTAATAGCCGCAGGGTAGCCCCGCGAGAGCGCCCGCGAGCCGAGTGGGTGCGACGGCTCGCCGGCGCGGCGTTGAGGGCGCCGCCCCGTTCTGGGTAACAGGGTGGGGTGGTGGAAGAGCGGCAAGCGGGATGCGGTTCGTCCGCGTCCCGCTTCGCCGTCTCAGAGGGTCGCGCGCTGGTGCGGGTCCATCAGGTCGCGCAGGCCGTCGCCGACGAAGTTGATCGAGAGCGTGGTGATGAAGATCGCCAGCCCCGGCAGCGTCGGCAGCCAGACGTCGCTCCAGCTGAACATGAAGGCCTGCGACTCCTGCAGCATGTAGCCCCAGCTCGGCGTCGGCGGCTGGACTCCCAGCCCCAGGAAGCTCAAGAACGCCTCCGAGATGATCAGCCGCGCCACCTGGACGGTGCCGATGACGATGATCGCGTTGACGACGTTGGGCAGAATATGACGGCCGATCAGGCGTGGGTGCCCCAGACCCACCACGCGGCCCGCTTCGATGTATTCCAGCGATTTGATGCGCTCTACCTCGAACTTCAGCACGCGCGTGTAGATCGGCCAGGAGCCCACCCCCAGGACGATGACCACGTTCGTGAAGCTGGCGCCCAGCACAGCGATCACTGCCAGCGCCAGCAGGATGAACGGGAAGGTCATCATGATGTTGACCAGCGTCGAGACGATCGAGTCGACGATGCCCCCGAAGTAGCCGGCCATCACGCCGAGAAACACGCCGATCGCGCCGGCCACCAGCGTCGCCAGCAAGCCGACTGACAGCGCGACCCGCGCGCCAAACATCAGCCGGGTGGCGTAGTCGCGGCCGATGCCGTCGGTGCCCAGCGGGTGATCCCAGGAGCCGCCCTCCTGCCAGACCGGCGGTTGGAGCCGCTCGGTGATGCGGCCTTCTTCCGGGGTGTAGGGCGTCAGCAGCGGCGCGGCGATTGCGATGAACGTCAGCGCCAGCAACACTGCCGCGCCGGCGACCGACATCCGCAGTTTCCAGGCAGCCTGAAGATAGGAGCGGAAGGTGCGCCGGCGCACCCGCCGGTCGACAAATGCGGAGGTGTCTAGCTGCTGTGCGGTGCGACTGGCGCTTGCCACGTAGCTCCCTCGCTTCTTTACTTGCGCCACATGCGCCGACCACGTACGGCCCGGCGCATGGGCTGGCGGTGTTACCTGCGAATGCGCGGGTCGAGTATCCCGACGACGAGATCAACCGCCAGGTTGACCAGGCTGATGATCACCGCCAGCGTCACGACTGCCGCCTGGGTCACCGGGAAATCGGCATTGCGGATCGACTCGATCGCCAGCAGCCCGACGCCCGGCCAGGCGAAGACGGTCTCGGTGATGACCGCCCCGCCCAGCAACTGACCGAACTGCAACCCCAGCACGGTGATGACCGGGATGATCGAGTTGCGGAATGCGTGGCGCACCAGCACGCTGCGCTCCTTCAGCCCCTTGGCCCGCGCGGTGCGCACGTAGTCCTGGGTCAATGCATCGAGCACGCCGGAGCGCACCAGCCGCTCGGTCACCGGCGCCAGGAAGATGCCCAGCACGACCGTCGGCAGCACCATGTGCTTGAGCCGGTCCACCCCGAACTCGCCGTAACCCGACGGCGGCAGCCACTTGAGGTTGACGCCGAAGATGATGATCAGCATCAGGCCCAGCCAGAAGATCGGCATCGCCTGCCCGGCAACTACGAACAGCGTCGTCAGGTTGTCCCAGATCGTGTGGCGCTTGTAGGCCGATAGGATGCCCATCGGGATGGCGATGCAGGTCGCCACGATCGTCCCGGCCAGCGTCAGGAGCAGCGTCGCCGGCATGCGCTCCATCACGATTTTCAGCGCCGGGCGCTCGGAGCGGAACGAATTGCCGAAGTCGCCGCGCACCGCGTCGGTCAAGAA
>DATGQR010000278.1:0-4109 GCA_035304105.1 Thermomicrobiales bacterium
TCGAAAGCTGAGGCCATCTCCGCGCGGATGATCACCGACGTTGCCTCGGTGTAGGGGTAGTCTGGCAACTCGACCGTCTCAACAGAGCCGAACTCGCGCAGCGCCTCGACCGACTGGCGGAAGTTCTCGACGACCTCCGGCTGCGCGTTTTCCAGCTCGGATTCGACGACGCCGAAGCGATAGGGCGGCGCCGGGACGGCCTCGCTCGGGTAGCGATAGTGTTGCGGCAGCGTCGAAGGGTCGGCAGGGTCGGGGCCGGCGATGGCGTCGAGCACCAGGCCGCAGTCGTGCGCCGTGCGAGCCATCGGTCCAAGCTTGTCCATCGTCCAGGACAGCGCCATGGCGCCGTGGCGGCTGACGCGCCCGTAGGTCGGCCGCAGACCAGTCAGGCCGCAGTTGTTGGCCGGCGAGTGGATCGAGCCGGCCGTCTCCGAGCCGATTGCGAAGGGCACGCAGCCTGCCGCGACCGCCGCGCCGGAGCCACTTGACGAGCCGCCGCTCCATGCCTCGCGGTTCCAGGGCACCCCGGTCGGGCCCGTGAAGGTGGCGTTGGGTTGCTCGTATCCCGCCCCGCCGGCCAGCTCGATCATCGCCAGCTTGGCAACCAGCACCGCCCCGGCCTCGCGCAGTTTGCGGATGACCGTTGCGTCGTAGTCGAAGATCTGATCCTTGTATGGCGCCGCGCCCCACGAGGTCGGGTAGCCGACGGCCGCCAACAGATCCTTCGCCCCGTAGGGGATGCCGTGCAGCGGCCCGCGGTCGATGCCCTCACGCAGTTCGCGCTCGGCTTGCTCGGCTTCCCGCATGGCGCGCTCTTCGGTGAGCGTGACGACGGCGTTCAACTCGCGGCCCACGCTGTCCAGGCGCTTGAGCGCCTCGCGCGCCAGCCGGGTGGGCGTCGTCTCGCCGGAGCGCAGCATCGCCCCCAGCTCGGCGACGGTCTTATAGTGGCTCATGGCTAGCTCTCCTCCCGGTAGGCCCGGAAGACGGTGAACGGCTCGTCACCGTTCTCAAGCGGATACTTGCGGACGCGCTCGGCCTGGTCGAGCTTGTCGTCGATGCCTTTGCGTACCCGCTCGATGTGCTCGTCCTCGATCTCGTGATCCAGCGAAGCCCGGATCTGCGCCAGGACGGCGTCAACCAGTTTCGGGTCAGCCATATGACGAATCCCCTCCTTCATTGCCCGCGGTGACAACGCAGTCTAGCCCGACTCGCGCGGTCATTGGACGCCTGCTGAGGGGAGGGGAGATGGAAATCAGACCTAGTTCGTGCCGGGGTTCTGGGAGCGGAGCTTCTGGAGCAGCACCTTGCGGGTGATCGGCTCGGGCCGCGACGTCGCGGATGGCTGGGCCGGCCGGGAGTCCGCCTTGGAGATCTCTTCAGTCCAGTCAACTTCAGGCACTACCGGGCTGGTGGTCAGCGGTTCGGGCCGCGGCTCGCTCAAGCGCGCCTGCCTGAGGATCTTCAGCTTTTCCTCGATCGAGCGCTGGGGGAAATCGAGGATCGGCGGCATGTCGATCTCGGCGGGCTCCGCGTCGGACTCCAGCTCATCCTCGTCCTCGCCGGCATAGGAATAGACGACCGGCTGGCGCTGCCGGATCCAGCGCCGTTGCGACGAGCTGTAGTTCTCCAGCGTCGGGTTGCTGACCGGCAGGGTTGGCGGCTGTGCCTGCGGTGGCTTGACTTCCCGCCCGGAACTCAGCCGCGCGCCGAAGATATAGAAGAGGATCGCCAACGCCCCGGCGCCCGCTAGCCCGGTATAGGCCGAGGTGCGCCCGTCGAACGACAGCGGTCCGCTCAAGCTGGATTGGATCTTGTCGCTGGCGCGATCCATGAGGCTGGGCTGCTCGGCCGCGCCGGCCGCCTCTAGCTCCGCCTCGCTCGGCGGATTCTGGATCTGCCCGACCACCCGGGCCGCCAGCGCGCTGAGGCCGGCGGTGTCGATGGCTGCCTCGTCACTGTGCCGGTAGTTGAGCAGGGTAATGACGTCGCCGGAGCGGATGACCGCCTCGGTGACGGTGACCTGCTCGCCGGCCTCGTCGCGCGTGAACTCGACCAGGATGGCTTCATCGGCGCCAATGTCGCTCAGCGTCGTCACCTGCGCTCTGGACACTGTCCCGACGATCAGGCCGCGCTGGCAGTCGTTCTCCGTGTCGCGCCGCACCGAGTCCATGATGGCGCGCGCGTCGCCGGGTTTCGTGGCGACCATCAGCAGCCGCACGCCGCCACCCTCGCTCGCTACCGGGACATAGCTCATCGCCCCGCGACCGGAGATCGAGGCATTGCCGAGCAGCGGAACGGCCAGACACGGGGAGAGGAACTGATCGGCGACCGCTGCGCGGTCCTGCGGCGCGGTCGCCCAGCCTTCGGGGGCAAGTGTGCCCAGCAGGAGGGCATTGTTGAGGTTGACTTCGTCGTTGCGGAGGTTGTGGTAGGCCTCGGATGCCGCGAAGGCGATGACGATCAGCATCCCGCAGATGGAGATAGTGAAGGCGGCGAAGCTGAGGATCGCGCGCATCAGCGCGTCCCCCGTCGCGGGGCGCTTACCGGCGCGTGCTCGGCTGGATTGGTGCGGTCAACGACATGGCACACCGCGCGACCTCCGCGATGTCGAGGCCCCGCCCGGCGCTGGGCAGCGGCCGGCGGGCAAGAACGGCGACGCATGTCTTCAGTGTTAGCGGCTGCCCGGTGCCCGTCAACGGTCATACCACAGACTCAGTACGGAATTCCCAGAGGTGCCTGGCCGGCCGGCGGACGCGATTAGCCCCAGGCGAAGAATGTCGGGACTTTCGGGGGAGTCGCGCCTGCTGACCGCACTGCCCCGCGCCCCTATACTCGACAACGAGTGTGGGCATTACGTGATCTCTTGTGGATGGCATCGCTTCCCTGGTGACGTGCCCGCTGCGAGCCTGGATCGATCGGAAGTCGATGGCAGCGTGAACTCTTCTCTTGCTCCCGATCTTAACCCCCGGCAAGGTGGCGTGCGCCCGGAAATCACGAGCGTCGACGTCGACCCGTCCGCATTGGTGCATCCCGGCCTCTCGCGGGTCGAGCGCGTCGTGGCGGCCTTCAGCTATGTGAGCATCTTCCCGGTCGTCATCGCGCTGTCATCGCCCAACTCCCGCTTCGTCAACCGGCATTTGCGGGTCGCCCTGCCGCTGTTCGCCGTGCGCGTGCTCTGGACCCTCGCGGTCGTGGGTGTCTGGTGGTGGCGCTCGTCGGAGGCGTTGGCGCTTGAGGAGCGCCTGCGCCCGGCGGCGGTCGACCTGATCGTCACGCTCGTCATCGGCGCGCCGGTCGGCGATATCTGGTTTTCCGGCGCGTTGCCCTGGTTGTTGACGCCGGTGATCTTCGGGCTGACCACGACCGCGATGGGCTTCGCGATCGCCGTTAGCGGCCACAGCGCGGACATCGATGCTTTCCTGCACGCTAACTGGACCGAACCGATATCGCGCCGGCGTTTCCTGCGCCAGTCGCCGGAAGAGGAAAAGGAACAGGCCCGCCGGGCTCGCGAGCGCCAGATCGAGCGGCTGCAGAAGTCCTCCCAGATGCTGCGCACCGAGCAGGCGCGGCGCATTCAGATCGCCGACATCGAGGCGCAGCTCGAGCGCATCGAGCTCCAGCGCGAGTACCACGATCAGCTGCTAGCCCTCGGCGAGATCAGCCAGCGGCGCTACGACCAGGTCAACGCCGAACTCGACGAGCAGGCCGCCGAACTGCGCGCCCTGCTCTCCAGCCTGGAAACGCGCGTGCAGAACGCTGGCGTGGCGATCGCCGGCCAGGGGGTGAACCGCTTGCGCCGTCCGTCCGAGACGCTGGTGGAGTCGCTGGCGATCGTCACGCCAGATGGGGTACCGATCTTCACCTACGGGCAGTTCCAGCTCGACGACGCGATCGTCGCCGGGATGCTCAGCGCGTTTGACAGCCTCAGTGATGAAGTCTTCGGCTCGCGCGTCCACAAGACGGCTCTGGCCGAGGGTCAGGTGCTCTACTTTGCGCACGGCGACTACGTGCTGATCATGGCCGCCTTCATCGACGAGCCCTCGCCGCGCCAGATCGAGGACCTGCGGTCGATGCTCAAGAACTTCGAGGCCGCCAACCTGGGGCCG
>DATGQR010000279.1:0-8018 GCA_035304105.1 Thermomicrobiales bacterium
CGCGGGTTGTGCATCAGCACGGCGAAGCCCTGACCTGCCAGGTACTGCCCCCAGTCGTGCCAGTCGCCGTAGAAGCTGTTGGGCCAGTGCGCGGTCGGGCCGCCGTGGATCTGGACGACCAGCGGGTAGCGCGTGCCTTCCTCGTAGCCCGGCGGGGTGATCAGGATGCCCTCGATCGTCACGCCCGGGTCGCTCTCCCAGGTGACGATCTGCTGCTTGCCCAGCGCGGCGCGCTCCAACTCGGGGTTGTGGTCGGTGCGCCGCTCGAAGCTACCGGCCACCGTGTCCAGCACCCAGATGTTCGGTGTGTTCGCGCCGTCCTCCCAGGCCAGCGCGATCTTGCCGCCGTCGGCGCTGGGTGCGGGCGCGTCGGCGAAGCTGCCCCAGGGAGCGCCCTCCCCCAGCGGCTCGCCGATCGCCCCGTCCCATTCCACCCGGCAGCAAGCGAAATTGACGCCGCAGGCGATCTTGGCCAACAATGCCGCGCCGCCGTCCAGCGGGACCAGCTCCTCGATCGTGCCCGCCACGTCCGGGGTGACGTTGACCGGCTCGCCGCCGGCGGATGGGACGACGAAGATATGCTCGCCCTGGCACACCTTGCCGCTGGTCGAGAGGTACGCGATCCGCTCGCCGTCGGCGCTCCAGACCATGCTCCCCGCCGGGCCGGTGAGCGACATCAGGATGCGCGTCGTGCCGGCGGCCACGTCGATGATGTCGACGCGCGTCTCGCCGAAGATGTCGTTGATGCGCGGGTTTGGGCTAGTGTTGATCGCCAGCTGCCGGCCGTCGGCGGACCAGGCGTAGCCCCACGTCTGGCGGTTCTCCGGCGAGATCGCCCGCGCGCTGTTGCCGTCCTCGAGGTCGATCAGCCAGAGGCGGCGCCATTTCAGCTCGGCATCCCAGACCTTGACGTCGTCCTTGTTCTCCTTGCGCTCCTTCTCCTCGGGCGTCTCGGGATCGGTGAAGATGAAGCTGAGGTAGCGGCCATCCGGCGACCAGCGCAGGTTCGAGATCGAGCCTTCCTGATCGAAGACGCGCCTGCCTTCACCGCCGGCGGCAGACATGACGTAGACCGAGTGCTTGCCGCGCTCGGCGCGGTCCGAGAGGAACGCCAGCCGCTCGCCGTCCGGTGACCAGCGCGGCTCGCGGTCCTCCCACAGCCCGCTGGTGAACTGGCGCGGCTCGCCGTCCTCGGCGTCGACCAGCCAGATGGCGGAGACGGCATGCTCGTTGTCCTTGTCGGCTGCCTTGCTGACCGGCGCGAGGACATAGGCTACCCGGGAGCCGTCCGGCGCCATGTCGGCGCTGCCCGGCCGTGAGTAGCTGGCGAGCTGCTCGGCTGTGAGCGGTTTCGGAGCGGTCGTGGTCTGGCTATCGTTCATCGTGTTTTCAGCGTTCCGTTCGTCCGGCGAGCAAAAAGTCCGCACATCCTACTCGATCGCGGGCTGGCGTGGAGAAGCGCGGCGCCGTGGCGATCCCACGGCGCCGCGCTGCGGTCGCTTCGAACGGTCGTGGCTATTCCACCGGCGCGAACTTCTGAATCCGGCTGTTGCCACTGTCAAGGACGTAGACGTTGCCGGCGGCGTCCACCTGGACATTGGCCGGGTATCGGAACTGGCCGTCGCCGCCACCTTCAATGCCCCACTGTGCGATGAACTCGCCCTGTGGGGTGAACTTCTGGATGCGGTTGTTTTCGCTGTCGCCGACGTAGACGTAGCCGTACGCATCGACGGCGATGCCCTGCGGGGTGCGGAACTGCCCGTCGGCGCTGCCTTCTTCTCCCCACATGCGCAGGAACTTACCGTCGAGGTCGAAGACGGAGACGCGGTGGTTGCCGGCCTCGACCACATAGACCTCATCGCCGTAGATGGCGAGCTCGCTGGCGCCCTTCAGCTGCCCCGGCTGGCTGCCCGGCGCGCCCCAGGACCCGAGGAAGACGCCGTCCGGGCTGAACTTCTGGATGCCGCCGAGCGCGCCGAACAGGATATAGAGGTTGTCCTGGCTGTCGACCGCCAATTCGACGAAGCTCAGGATCGTGCGCGCCTGCGCGTCGCCCGGTCCCCAACCCGCGATCAGCTCGCCGTCCGGGCTGTACTTCTCAACGCGGCCGGTTTCGTTGCTGTAGACGATCAGGTTGCCCTGGCTGTCGACGGTGACGCCACCCGGGAGCATGCCACGCATTTGCGTCTGGAACTCGCCGCTCGGGCCGAAGACCTCGAACCGGATGTCGCCGGTGCTGGTCGACGTCTGGATGCTGGCGTCGAGCGCGTAGACGCGCCCGTCCAGGCCGACGGTGAAGTCGACCGCGGACTCCAGGCGACCGCGCGTGGCGTTCTTCCAGCTATCCAGGTGCCGGCCGTCGGGTGTGACTCGCTGGACGCGACCATTGCGCATGTCGGCGACCATGATGTTCCCGTTCTGGTCCAGGTCGAGGCCTTCCGGCCGGGAGAACTGGCCGCCCTCGCTGCCGGACTCGCCGATCGAGCCCGCGTAGCTGAAGCTGGCTGCCGCCAGGCTGCGCTCGGAGGCCGGAGCGATCACCATGTCGCGGCTGAAGATCTGGATGCGGTCGTTGAGCGAGTCGGCCACGTAAACCTTGTACTCGACGGTGATCTGGCCGGTCACGATGACGATGTCGCTCGGCAGGTTGAGCTGACCCGGGCCGCTGCCCTTGCTGCCGAACATGCCCAGGAACTCACCATATGGGCTGAAGACCTGCACGCGATTGTTCAAGCTGTCGGCGACGTAGATGTTGCCGTCCGGACCGACCGTCAGGCCCCCGGGCGCGAAGAATTGACCTGGCTCGCTGCCCAACTCGCCCCAGCCGCCAGCGGGCCCGCCGTCGGTCTCGTAGACGCGCACCCTGTGCTTGCTCATGTCGGTCACATAGATGTAGCCGCTGCCGTAGGCTACGTCCGACGGGAAGCCGTCGATGGCCCAACGGGTGATCAGCGCGCCATCCGGGTCGAATTTCTGAATGCGCTTGTTGCCGAAGTCGGCCACGTAGACGAAGCCGTCCGAGTCGACCTCGATGCCCTGCGGGTTATCGAACTGGCCCGGTTCAGAGCCGGGGCCGCCCCAGTTCTTCAGCCAGACCCCGTTGGGCGCGAAGACCTGCACGCGGTTCGTCCCATCTACGAGGTAGATGTTGCCGTTTGGCGCCACCGCGACGCCGGTCGGGTTCTTGAGTGGCTGGGTGCCGTCCATTCGTTGCCCAAAGGATCCGGCGAATGTGTACCTGGTGGCCGGATCGGGCATCGGTTCGGGCTCGGGTGTCGGTTCCGGGCCCGGCTCCGGATCAGGCGTCGGGCTCGGATCCGGCTGCGGTGACGGGTCGGGCTGCGGCTGGGGCGTCGGTTGCGTACCGTCCGCGTAGCGCCAGGCGTAGTAGTGCTGGCCAACGTTGCCGGCTTCGACCACGAAGCCTTCCGGGTTGCCGGGGGTATAGGTCAGGCAGCGACGCTCGAAGCACTGCAGCAGCACCAGGCGCTCAGTCCCGGCGACCTTCACATCTGCCCAGTAGGCCTCGGTGATCGGCCGGCCGGTCGCGAAGTAAGGGTTCTCAAACAGCGGCTCGGTCACGAACTGGCCGCCCGCGTAGACCGTCCCGCTGGAGGTCATGAACTGCCAGAACGGGGCGGCGATGGCGTGGTTCGTGATCTCGTCGACGATCGCGGCCGTCACGCCCTGCGCGGCCAGCGCGGGGTCGTCGCTGACCTGCCCCGCGCTGCCCAATCGGCTTATGAGGGCGGCGCCGGGCGTGGCCGGTGGGGCGTCCAGCAGGCCACCCAGCGTCGCGTAGGTGACGCCGTCTGGGTCGTCGAAGTCGCCGGCGACGTTGACCTCGGCCGGGCTGCGTGGCTCGAACGTGTCGTGGCCCACCTGCATGTTGCCGGTGATCAGCTCGACGACCAGCAGGCCATTGGTGACGTACCAGATGCTGTCGGTGTCGGCGCCTGGATCGGTGATCTCCATGCGAGCCTTGTCGAAGTACTGCACGCTGCGCTGGCCGCCGGGAGCTTCGGCGTAGGGCTCGCTGAGCGGCACGGTGAAGGCTTCCGGCCCCCACATCCAGGTGCGGGCCGTGACGCCGTCGAGGACCGGACGGTCGGTGCGCTCCCAGGTGCGCTGGAAGTGGGCGTTGCCCGGCGGGGCGGCTCTGACGAGCCCGGTGGTGAGCGTCGCTAGCAGCAGTGCCAGCGAGAGCGCGGAGGTGAAGCGGGTGCGTCGTGAGTGGTACATCATCGAAACCCTTCCTGTTGAGTTGTCCATTCCCTGTTGGGACAGTAGGGCCGGAAGGGTTCGCCGGGAATCGGGCGCACCGAGGGATCGAGCATCGTGGTTTCTCGATAGTGGAGGAAAGACCGACCACCGCAAAGACATGCCGGTTGCGCGTCTCTGCGGTGGTCGTCGGGAAAGGGCGTCGCGCCCCGTCAGTCGATTGTGCCGCCCAGGGCTTCGATGACCTGCTTGGCCGCGCGCTGATTCGCCTTCGGCACGTCGAACGTCCAGACAGCCCCGTCGCTGAACTGGATCGTCAGACCTGAGACCAGCTTGCCGCGCTTCAGTTCGGCATGGTCGATTTCGGACCGCGCCCGGCGCGCCAGCACCTCCTCGGAGACCTTCATCTTGAACAGGCCGGACTTCGTCTTGATGAGCGCGACCTCGTTGTCGGTCACCGCGACGTAGCCGACCCGGCCGAAGTGGGGCAGTTCGCTCTGCGCCGAGCCGCCGGCGAGGGCCGCCCCGACGACGCCACCAGCGACGGTCGCCGTCACCCGGCGCGTATACCCCTTGGGGTTGACGAACGTGCCCGCGATCTGTGGCATACCCAGCGCGGTGGAAGCATCGGTAGCCATGTCGCACCCTCCTGTGATCTGGGCCGGCGGCATCCGGCCACCGGCGCTGTCGTTCATCTGCCCGCCGCCGCGTGTGGCGACGGCGAATCAACAGTAGGGGAGCGCGGCTCATCGGAATATCGAGAAAACTCAACGTCGCGGCCTGAGCTTTCTCGATGCCGCACGCCGCTCACCGGCGAAGAAGCCGTCCCCGGTTTGCCTGCGTGGTAGGCTCATCGCCGCGATGACCGCGATGTGAAAGGCAATGGCGCGATGACTGCGACGACACCGGACTACGGAACCCGTCCCCGCTCCGAAGTGCCCCCGGAAGACACCTGGGACCTGACCGCGATCTATCCGGACCGCGAGGCCTGGGAAGCGGGCATCGAGCAGGTCCGCGAGCTGGCCGGCCAGATATCCGAGCTGCGCGGGCGGCTGGGCGAGAGCGCCGAGACGCTGCTGCATGCCCTGGAACTTGACGAGCGCGCTGGCGAGCACTTGATCAAGGTCTACGCCTGGGCGGCGCTCAAGAAGGACCAGGACACGACGGATTCCGAGTCGCAGGCTGACAGCGACCGCGCCACCCGGCTCTACGTCGAGGTCAGCAGCCAGGTGGCCTTCATCGAGCCGGAGCTATTGGCGCTGCCCGAGGGCACGGTCGAGCGCTTCCTGGAGGAGAACGAGGCGCTGGGCAAGTACCGCCACGCCTTGGAAACGATCCTGCGGCAGCGCGAGCACGTTCTCGATACCGAGACCGAGACACTGCTGGCTAGCGCCGGGGAGATCTTCGGCGCGCCGGGCACGATCTTCGGGATGCTCAATGACGCCGATATGGAGTACGGCGAGATCGAGAACGAGCAGGGCGAGAAGGTCACCCTGACCAAGGCCAACTATCAACGCTTCATCGAGAGCCGCGACCGGCGGGTGCGCCGCGACGCCTTCCAGACCATGCACGCCGCCTACCAGCGGCAGCGCAATACGATCGCCGCGACCTACAGCTCCAGCGTCAAGGCCGATGTCTTCATGGCCCGCACCCGCAACTACGAATCGTCGCTGCAGGCCGCGCTGAAGCCAAAGAACATCCCCGAATCGGTCTACGACGCGCTGGTCGACGCGGTCAACGCGCAGCTCCCACTGCTCCATCGCTACATCGACCTGCGCAAGCGGGCGCTGGGCCTGGAGCGCCTGGGCGCCTACGACCTCTACGTGCCGATCGTTCCCGAGGTCGAAGCCGAGTACGGCTACGCCGACGCGCTCGACATCGTCCTCGATGGCCTGGCGCCGCTGGGCGAGGATTACGTCCGCGCGCTGGGCAGCGGCTTCGATTCGCGCTGGATCGATGTCTATGAGAACCGTGGCAAGCGCAGCGGAGCCTACTCGTTCGGCGTCTATGGCGTGCACCCGTACATCCTGCTCAACTGGTCGGGCAAGCTGCGTGACGTCTTCACGCTGGCCCACGAGGCCGGCCACGCCATGCACTCGTTCTTCACCAGTCAGGCACAGCCCTACGTCTACAGCAACTACACGATCTTCGTCGCCGAGGTGGCCTCGACGGTCAATGAGATCCTGCTGACCGAGAAGCTGCGCGCCGAGACCGACGACCCGAAGCTCGACATGTACCTGATCAACCACGCGCTGGAGGACCTGCGCGGCACGCTCTACCGCCAGACGATGTTCGCCGAGTTCGAGCGCTGGGCGCACGAGCAGGTCGAACAGGGCGCGGCGCTGACCGCCGACGCGCTCAGCGCGCAGTACGCCGAACTGGCTCGCCGCTACTACGGCCCGGACGTCGACGTGGACGACTACGTCGCGATCGAGTGGGCGCGCATCCCGCACTTCTACCGCGCTTTCTACGTCTACCAGTACGCCACCGGCATCTCGGCGGCCGCGGCGCTGGCCAGGCAGATCCTGGAGGAGGGTGAGCCGGCGCGGCAGCGCTATCGCCAGTTCCTGGCCGGTGGCTCGTCGAAGGACTCGCTCGACCTGCTGCGCGATGCCGGGGTGGACATGACCTCGCCCGAGCCGGTCAACCAGGCGCTGGAGCTGTTCGGCGGCTGGGTGGACGAGCTGGAGCAGGTGATGAGCGCCGAGGGATTGCTCGAAGGGGCGTCCGCGTGACGCTCACCGCCGCCGACCGCGCCTTCCTGGAGCGGCCCTGCTACATGCGCCTGGCCACGCTGATGCCCGACGGCGCGCCGCAAATCACCGTGCTCTGGTACCGGCTGGTCGGCGACGTGCTGCAGGTCGTCTGCCCGGAGAGCGCCCAGAAGGTCAAGAACATTGACCGTGACCCGCGCGTCGCGGCGCTGTTCGAGGACCCGGAAACGCCGCAGCGCTACATCGAGCTGCGCGGCCGCTGCGAGGTGATCCGCGATGACGCCGCGGCACGCCGGGAGTTGGTCCCGATCGCCCACCGCTACATCGGGGACGAGGCCGAAGCCCGCGCCGCCGGACTCTCCAGCGATCCGCGAGTGATCCTGCGCTTCACGCCCGAGCGGGTATTTCGGCGCGGCGTCGGCTGAGCGCCTGGCGCTGGTCCGGTGAAGTGAGAGCGAGGGGTGTGCGCAGCAATCCACGCGGCGGCGCGGCCTTCGACGATCCCGACGTCGCCCGCGCCTACATGCATCGGCCGCCCTATCCCCCGCCGTTGTACGACTTTCTCGTGGAACTCGTGCCATGCCACCGGCGGGTGCTGGACCTCGGCTGCGGGACAGGCAAGCTTGCCCACGGTCTTGCCGCGCATTTCGAGCACGTCGACGCCGTCGATCCGTCGCTGCCGATGCTGCGGCTCGCCGACGACGGCCGGCACGACAACATCACCTGGATCCACGGCTTCGCGGAGACTGCGCTGCTCGACGGCCCGTATGATCTGATGGTTGCCGGCGCCAGCATCCACTGGATGGACCACGCCGCGCTCTTTCCCAGGCTGGCCGGCCTATTGGCCGGGTATGGTGTGCTCGCGGTGCTCGGAGGCGACCACGCCCACGACACGCCCTGGGAGGGCGAGTGGGAAGGTTTCCTGGCGCGCTGGTTGGACCGGCTCGGCGATCGCTACAGCCCCGGTGAGTATCGCGCCGCGATGACGGCTTTTCGGCCTTGGATGGATATCGCTGGCGAGCGCGTCTTCGAAGACCGCTTCAGCCAGAGTATCGACGACTTCATCGAATGCCAGCACTCCCG
>DATGQR010000280.1:0-2190 GCA_035304105.1 Thermomicrobiales bacterium
CGGACGAGACCGTGCTCGACGGCCTCGCGCTCTCCACCGATTACACGATGCGCTTCCCCGCCTCGGCGCTGCTCGATCTGGCCGTGGGCCAGGCCGTGAGCATCGGCGGCGCGAGCTATCGCGTGCGCGACCTGCGCGCCATCGGCGACGGCAGCGAACGCCGTGCCGCCCTGTCACGCGAGTAAGACGCCATGAACTCGATCCGCGAGCTCATCCTGCGCGAGCTGGTCGCGCGCTGCGCGACGGCCGTCGCACCCGCGCCGGTGCTGCGTTGCCCGACCATCCCGGTCACGCGGGAGGCCAGCCCCGCGCTGCTGCTGTTCGTCGAAGGCGACACGATCACCGCCCATGCCAACGCCCTCGTCGACCGGCAGCTGACCGTGCGACTCGTAGCGCTCGCGCGCGGCGATGACGCCCTCGACACGGCCGACCGCCTGGTGGTCGCGGCCCATGCCGCGCTGATGGCCGACACCAACCTCGGCGGGTTCGCGCTCGGCCTGCGCGAGATCGATTGCGAGTGGGATACCGAGGACGCCGACGCCGGCGCCGCCGCAACACCTGCTCGCTACGAGATCCGCTACCGGACGCTGGCCGCCGATCTCACCCGACACGGATAACACCCATGACCCTGCAACTCATCAAACCCCACACCCATGCGGGGCGCTTGTACGCGCCCGGCGAACGGCTCGACCTCGACGAGGCCACGGCCCGCTGGCTGATCGAACAGGGCGTCGCCCGGGCAACCGACGCGACGCCCGACGCTTCCCCCAAAACCCGTAAAGGAGACTGACCATGCCCTATTTCTCCGGACAGGGGCGCGTCTACATCGGCGCCCGCGACACCGCCGGCAACCCGCAGGGGTTGAACTACGTCGGCAACGTGCCCGAGCTCAAGGTGTCGCTCTCGGTCGAGACCCTGGAGCACCAGGAATCGACCAGCGGCCAGCGCCTCACCGATCTGCAGCTGATCAAGACCAAGAAGGGCGAGTTCGCCTGCACCCTGGAAGAGCTCATCCCGTTGAACCTCTCGCTCGCCCTCTACGGCACGACCACCGAGCAGGTGAGCGGCACCGTGACCGCCGAGGCTCTGCCCAACCCGGTCACGGTCGGCAGTCTCTACCTGCTCGCCAAGCAGAATGTCTCCTCGGTCGTGGTGAAGGACTCCTCGGCCACGCCCAAGACGCTGCCGGCGGGGCAATACAGCCTGAATGCCAAGCACGGCTCGCTGGCGATCAACGACGCGACCACCGGCGGCCCCTACGTCGAACCCTTCCAGGTCGATTACTCCTACGGCACGGCGCAGAGCACGGCGATGTTCACCCAGCCGTTGCCCGAGCGCTGGATTCGCTTCGAAGGACTCAACACTGCCGACAGCAACCGCGAGGTAGTGATCGACCTCTACCGCGTGGCCATCAACCCGGCGCGCGAACTGTCGGTGATCGCCGACGAGTTGCTGAAGTTCGAGCTGTCGGGGCAGGTGCTGGCCGACACGCTGAAGCTCGCTCAAGGCGACCTCGGCCAGTTCGGTCGCATCGTGCTGCTGTGAGGATGTCGCCAATGAGTGATTCCGATCTGGATGTTCTCGTGCCGCAACCTCAAGTGGTGGAACTGGCCGGCCAACGCCTGGCGATCAGCCCGCTGGTGCTTGGCGAGCTGCCGGCGATGCTCAAGGCCGTGCAGCCCTTCGCGCAACGACTGGCGGGCGAACCGGACTGGCTTGCTTTGCTCTCAGACCATGGCGATGCCTTGCTGACCGCCTTGGCGCTTGCCAGCCGGCAGCCACGCGAGTGGGTAGACGCGCTGGCCCTCGACGACGCGATCACCCTGGCGGCGACCGTGTTCGAGGTGAACGCGGATTTTTTCGTGCGTCGGGTCGCACCGAAGGTGGGCGATCTGGCGCAGCGCCTGAACGGCCATCTGGCTGGGCTGACGCCGTCGCCCGCCTGATTCAGGGCGGTCACCGCTACCCGGACATCCTCGGCTACACATTGGGCCAGATGAACGTCTTCCTCGCCGCCGATCGCCGCCTCGAACACGAACGGCTCGCCATCCAGCTTGCCGTCATGACCGCTGCCGCCCAGGGCAGCCGCGACGGCATCCGTGAGCTCCAGGCCGAACTCCATCGGGGCATGCGTGATGAAAATCGATCTGGTCGCTGACGGCTTGCTGGATCGGCGGCGCTTTAGCGCCT
>DATGQR010000281.1:0-8263 GCA_035304105.1 Thermomicrobiales bacterium
CGCCGTGGAGGTCCAGCGCGATGACCGGCAGGCCGCAGGCCATCGCCTCCATCAACGGCATCGGGCAGGTGTCGCGCAGGCTGGTAAAGAGGAAGATATCGGCCTCCGAGAGCACCGTCTTGACCTGCCGGTGTGGCACCCAGCCCAGGAAACGCACGTCCTGCTCGACGCCGAGTTTCGCGGCCAGCTCGCGGCACTGTGAGATCAGCGGGCCGTCGCCCAGGAACCACAGCTCAGCGCTGCGCTCCTGCCGCAGTTTGGCGAAGGCCTCGATCGCCAGCCCCGGCGCCTTGCGGGCCATCATCCGGCTGGCCCAGGCGATCACCAGTCGCTCGCGGTCGCGCGGGGCTGGCGGCTGCGGGACCAGCCACTCGCGGTCGACCGCCGCGTCGGGCTGGAGGAAAACCGGATCGGCGCCCAGCTTCTTGAGGGCGCGCAGAGTATCCGGGTTCGAAGCGAAGGCGACCGAGCTGTGGCGCGCGGCGCCGCGAGCCAGCGGGTTGAAGCCAACGCTCTTGACCTGCAGGTTGCGGAAGGCCTCATTCAGCCAGCCTTTGGTGCCCAGGAAACGGCGCATCTGGAGCGGGGCCTGCTGGCCGCTGCCGATCGGCCCCCAGATGAAGGGCTTACCCAGTTTCCAGGCCAGCGTCGGGCCGGTCATCGTCGTCCAGGAGACGTGGTGCACCAGGTCGATCTCTTCCTGCTCGACGATGCGCTTCGCGACGTTGTAGGCGGCAAACTGCCACATGATGTAGCGCGGCTGGATGAGCTGCTCGCCGGGCACAAGCCGCCAGGGGTCGAGCATCGGCGGCAGCTCGACATAGCGGATGCGCAGCTTCGGGCGCGGGTTGATCGCCAGCTCCTGCTGGATCGCCTTGCGCCCGCGCGGGTGAGTCAGCAGGATCACGTCATGGGTCTTGGAGATCTGCTGCGCCCAGTGCCAGCCGATGCCGGCCTCCGAGCCCTTGTTCGGCTCGCAGCCATAGGAGAGCAGCAGTACGCGCGCCATTTCAACAGCCTCCGCTTCCGCCGGCGGCCGGCGCCGCGCCCTGCGCTCGCGCCGCGCTGTTCTCGTGGACGTTGGTGGGTATGCTGATCATGACCGCTCACTCACTTCGTTCCAGCCGGCCCCGTATCGAGTGTGGCAGCGCGAATGGCCGGTGGCGACGGCAGGAAGTCCCGATTTTCCCAAACGCAACCGCCTATCCGGAGCCTGCTCAGGCCGCGGCATGCGGCGACGTGCCGCGGTGGAGCGCCGGGCGCACCGCCTTAGCCCAGATGTTGCTGGCCGCATGGCTCGGGTAGAGCGCCGACGAGAGCAGCAGCTGGCCGGCCATCGCCAGCCGGTCGCCGCGCGTGCGCGAGACGACGGCGCACTTGTAGAACACGCGCCCGTAGTCCTGGCGGCTGCCGTTGACGCGCTCGATGAACGAGCGCCGCCGCTCTCCCTCCAGAAATTCCTCGAAGGTCGGCTCGGGCTGACCGGCCCGCCGCAGCTGCGCGCCGGCCTCCAGCCAGCGGAACTGCTGCGCCTGGAGCAGCATTGAGGTGCGCGTCAGCGAGCGCGCGTGCACGCGCACCTGCATCAGCGCCTCGGGTTGCACGAGCACGCCATAGCCGCGCTCGGCGATGCGGTTCCAGAGGTCGGTGTCCTCGGTCACGCTGAACTCCGGGCGGTAGCCGCCGACCTCCAGCACGACGTCGCGGCGCATGATCGCCCCGGACTGGATGAAGTGAATCACCCGGCCCTGCTCCAGCCACCGGCGCACGACCTCGGATTTGGTGAGCGGGTTGTCGTAGAAGCCGACCTTGCGCCCCTCTTCGTCGATGTAGTCGGCGAAGCAGGAGGCCACGGCCAGTTCCGGGTGCGCGGCCAAGAAGTCCAGCTGTCGCTCCAGCCGCTGCGGGTGCATCACGTCGTCGGCGTCGAAGCGAGCGATCCAGTCGTAACGCGCCAGCGGCAGCACGCGATTCATCGCGCGCGAGACGCCCATGTTCTCCTGGGAGATGACCCGGATACGCGGGTCACGAGCGGCATAATCGGCCAGGATCGCCGGGGTGCCGTCGGTCGAGCCATCGTCGACGATGATGAACTCGAAGTGCGGGTAGGTTTGGGCGAGCACGCTCTCAATCGCCTCGCCAAGCCAGCGTTCGCCGTTGTAGACGGTCATGATCACGCTAATCGCCATGTTGACGCACCTCCACCGGAACGAATGAGACGAGAGGAGCCGGGGTTCGCCGCCGACGCGGGAGCTGCCGCAGGCGCAGCAGCGCGGCCAACAGCGTGGCCCCGACAATGACATCGGTCGCCATCGCGCCCCTGATGCCGAGAACCGCGATCAACGGCGCGCCCGCACCGACCGCGACGACGATCGTCACGACCTCGGCGAACAGCACCGCGCGGGTCACCCGCATCGCGCTCAGCGCCACGGTCAATATCTGGCCCAGGTAGGCCAGCAGGTAGATGACGGCAAAGACGTAGACCAGCCAGGCATAGCCGTCGTACTGCCCGGCGTAGAGCCAATGCAGCAAGGGTTCGGCGACCGCACAGACGGCGATCAAGTAGAGCACGATCGGCGCCAGGCCTAGCCAGGTCATGCGCCACAGGTAAGCGCGCATCGCCGCTTCGCCTTCGCGCTCGTAGATCGCCGCCGCGCGCGGCATCGCCACCGAGCGCACGGCGTTCATCATGATGTGCGTCGGCGCGACCAGGTTCTGAGCGGCGCGGTAGAGCCCGGCCGCCGTGACGCTCACCAGGCCACCGATCAGCCAGACATGCGCCTGGATGCGCCCGCTCTGGACCAGGCTGGCCCCAAACAGCCACTTGCCGAAGTGCCAGTTCTCGCGGACGCTGGCGCCCTCCAGCCGGGCGGCTAGCTCGGCGCGCAGGTGGTAGAGGCCGACGAACGCGGCCAGCGCCGAGGTCAGCGCCAGCAGGTAGATCGCCACCGGCCCGTTCAGCCGGTCCAGCCGCCAGACGGCGATCACCAGCACGATCTGCCCGCCATAGCCGATCAGGTCGTTGAGGAAGGCGGCCCGCACGCGACCCTCTGTGTAGTAGACGCGGCGCAGGTATTCCTGCACCTGCCAGGCCAGGATGGCGGGCGTCATCGCCAGGAACAGATCTGCCGTGGCCCAGCCCAGCATTCGGCCAACGACGTAGCCGGCGGCCGCCAGCAGCGCCAGCAGCACGCTGAACAGGAACTGCATCAGGAACGTCGTCGAGGTGTAGCGCGCGTAGTCCTCGCCGGAGCGCGACGAGCCGAGAACGTTGTGCGGCTGGGTGAACAGCCCGCTCTGCAGCGCGTTGAAGAAGTTCAGCGCGCCATAGAACAGCACGAACGCACCATAACGCTCCGGCGTGAGGACGCGCGCCAGCAGCACCAGCGTCAGAAAACTCGTCAGCGAGACGAGCGCCTGGTCCGCCAGTCCCCAGAAGCTGCGCCCGAGCATGCCGGCCAGCCGGCTGCTCATCAGGTTAGTGGCTGCTCTACGCATCCCGGCGCGCCGTCCCATCCAGTTCGCCTGCCAACGTCCCCGCATTGATCGACACCGGCAAGGAACCAGCGCGCCACCGCGTACCCCTGGGCGACCGCCCTGCAGGAGTGGGTGGCGCGCTGTGCTCCCTTCGAGCGTTGCTCCCGCGCTCGCCGGCCCCGCGAATTAGTCGCCGTCGGCGATCATCGCGACCGGCGCCGGGATGCGGCCGGCGCGCTGGAGCTCGCCCTCGATCCAGGTGTAGGTGGGACGCAGGCCCTCGACCAGCGGCGTCTTCGGCTCCCAGCCGAGCAGCTCGCGGATCAGCGTGTTGTCACTGTTGCGCCCGCGCACGCCCTGGGGCTTGCTCAGGTCATGCCGCTTGGTGATCTTCTTGCCGGCGATCTCGGCGATCATGTCGACGAGCTGGTTGATCGTCACCAGTTCCTCGGTGCCCAGGTTGAGCGGCTGGCGGATATCCGAGTGCATCAGCCGGTGGACGCCCTCAACACAGTCGTCGACATACATGAAGGAGCGCGTCTGCTGGCCGTCGCCCCAGATCTCGATCTCGTCGATCTGGTTGGCCAGGGCGATCTTGCGGGAGATCGCCGCCGGGGCCTTCTCCTTACCGCCGTCATAGGTGCCGAGCGGGCCATAGACGTTGTGGAAGCGCGCCACGCGCGTCTCCATGCCGTAGTCCTCGTAGTAGTACTGGCAGAGCTTCTCGGTAAAGAGCTTCTCCCAGCCGTAGCCTTCCTCCGGCGCCGCCGGGTGGGCGAACTCTTCCTTGAGGGCGACGACGTCGGCGTCCTCCTGGCGGTAGTCGGGGTAGACGCACGCCGAGGACGAGAACAGGAAGCGCTGCACCCCGGCCAGCCGCGCCGCCTCCAGCATGTGCGTGTTGATCAGGATGTCGTTGCGGGCGATATCGGCGTGGACCGAGCTGATGTAGCCGATGCCGCCCATGTCGGCCGCCAGGTGGTAGACCTCATCGATGCCCTCGACGGCCTGCTGGCAGTTCTCCCAGCGGCGCAGGTCGAGCAGCATGAACTCGTGGGCGCGGGTTGGCTCGTATTCGGGCTCCTTGATATCCGCGCCACGCACCCAGTAGCCCTTGTCGACCAGGTAATTGACCAGATGATGGCCGATGAAGCCGCCTGCGCCGGTTACGAGCACGCGAGTCGTCATGTTCATTCTCCCTTGAGATAGGTCCGCGCCAGCTGTGCCGCGAAGAGCGCCACGAAGCGCGGGTTGTGATACAGGTAGCGGCGCCAGAGCCGGCGCGGCTCGGTCACCAGCCGGAACAGCCATTCCAGTCCGTGCGCCTGCATAAAGCGCGGCGCCTGAGCCTTGGTCTTTCCGACGTAGTCGAATGCCGCGCCCACCCCGATCAGCACGGCATCCACCTTCCCCCGCCGGGCGTGCATCCAGCGCTCCTGCTTCGGGCAGCCCAGCCCGACGAAGATGATGCGCGCGCCGGATGCGCGTAGCGCCTCGATCTCTCCCTCAACCTCCTCCGGCGTCAGCTCGCGAAATGGAGGGCTGACCTTAATGGCGATGTCGAGGCTGGGGTAAGCCTCGCGCAGGTTCGCGGTCATCGCCTCCAACACCTCCGGTGAGCTGCCGTAGAAGCCCACCGGTATACCCTCGGCCGCCGCGCGCTCGCACACCAGCGGCGTCAGGTCCGGCCCGTAGACGCGCCGGGCCTGGCGCACGCCGAGCAATCGCAGCCCCCAGACGAGTGGCATTCCGTCGGAGGTCACCAGATCGGCGGCGTTGACGATCTCCCGATAGGCGGGATCGTCGTGCCCTTCCATCACCATGTGGACAGTCGAAACGCAGACGTAGCGCGACTGTCCCTCCTGAGCCCAGCGAGTAATCGTCTCCACTGCCCCGGCGTAGTTGGTGCCGTCGACGCGCGTGCCGAGGATGTAACGGGATTGGACCGGCAGCGGCCGGGCCTTCAACTCGGGGCTGGCTTCGACTTGGTCCGCCAGCGGCCGCAGCTTCAGTGGTGCTTCCAGTGCCATCGTCCTCCCAAGCCCTTTCGATCCAGCCGCCTAGAATGCGCCGCGTCCCTTGAGCAGCGCGCCAAAGGTGCGCATGAAGATCTGGAGATCGAGCATCAGCGAGCAGTTGCGGACGTAGTAGATGTCGAGTTCGGTATTCTCGTGCATCGGCAAGTCGCTGCGGCCGACCACCTGCCACCAGCCGGAGAGGCCCGGGCGCACCAGGTGGCGCTCGTGCTGCCAGGGCTCATAGTTGGCGACGATCTGCGGCAGCTCCGGGCGCGGCCCGATGAAGCTCATCTCGCCGCGCAACACGTTGACCAGCTGCGGCAGCTCGTCCAGGCTCGTGCGCCGCAAGATCGCGCCAACCGAGGTCACGCGCGGATCACGCGGCGTCTTGTGGCTGCGCCGGCGCTCTTCCCCCAGGAACGGAATCTGGCGCGTGCGGCGATCCGGGATCATCGTGCGAAACTTGAAGACCGTGAACAACTCGCCGTCGCGGCCCACGCGCTCTTGCCGGAAGATGACATCGCCACCCGACTCCAGCCGGATCGCCAGCGCGATCAGCGCCATCAGTGGGCCGAGCACGATCAGCAGGCTGAGCGCGCCGATGACGTCCAGCGACCGCTTGATCCAGGTCACGTAGAGCGCTCGTGCGATGCTGATGCTGTCGGCGACGTCGAGGAAGGTGAGCCACGCGTCGGTGCTATCGTGCTGCGCGGGCGCCGCCATCACTTTCAGATGTCCCTGAGCAATCGGTTCGTGCGTCGTTCTCACCACGTTCCTCCGGACCAACCTCGTTAACCAATCGCCCCGCATGTGACAATTGTCCCGGGAGGGGTACTAGGCCGATAAGGAACTGGGGTCCTAACCATCTCAGTACCCCAGTACTTCGGAATCGCCGGATTTTCTATGGCGTCAGCGAACGGGGAGGAGATTGCCCGAATGCGGCCAGCTTTGCACGCCTGCAAGCCATGAGGCTAACTTTCGGCGATATCGCGGTCGATTCGAAATCAGCGCGATCGCAGCTTGCCTACAAGCAAATTGAATTAGAGGAATGGTACCTTCGTACCTTAGAGATAGCCCATTGTTCTCAGCTAAGGTTCGGGGGATGGCACCGCCATCACCGTTGCCACGCGGGGAAGAAGGGCAAGCCCAATGCGAATCGTGCACGTTGGTGGGCATCCATCGCCCAACACCGTCGATGGAATCAACGCCGTCGTCTGGACGACTGCCGTCGAGCAGCTCAAGCTCGGCCATGAGGTCGGCCTGCTGCTCTCCGAAGCGCCCGATCGGGAGGCGCTGGCTCTGGCCGAGCGAACCGGCCTCGATCTGCACCACGTCCCGGCCTCGACCTGGCGCTTCGACGACTCCGTTTCCCGGGCGCTGATCCAGCAGACGCCCGCCGACATCGTCCACTTTCACTCCGTCTTCGTGCCGCGCCAGGCGACGCTGGCCCGCCGCCTGCGCCGCTGGGCAATTCCCTACGTCATCACGCCGCACGGCGGGCTGATGCCGCAGGTGCTCCAGCGCAACTGGCTGAAGAAGAGCGTCTACAGCGCTTTGGTCGAGAAACCCCGCTTCCGCCACGCCGCCGGCATCGCCTACATCACGCCCGGCGGCGAGCCCGACATCCGCAACTACGTCCCGGACTTCAAGGGCCCGGTGCGCTGGGTGCCAAACCCGGTCGACGTCGACGGCCTGCAACGGCACGCCTGGGAGCCGCGCCCCGGCCGGCCCTATCTCCTCTTTCTGGGCCGCTTCGACGTCTACCACAAGGGGCTCGACCGCCTGGCCGAGATCGCCCGGCGCATCCCCGAGGCCGACTTCGTGTTGCACGGCATCGAGGACGCCGCCACCCTCGAGCACCTGAACACGATCCGCGCCCACCGCCCATCGAACCTGACGATCAACCCGCCGGTTTTCGGCGCCGAGAAGCTCGCCTTGCTGAGCGGCGCGACGATGTACATCCAGGTCTCGCGCTGGGAGGCGCTCTCGATCTCGATCCTCGAGGCGCTGGCGCTGGGCACCCCGACGGTCATCGCGGAGAGCATGTCGATGGCTGGCATGTTCCGCGAGCACGACCTCGGGCTGGTCGTCTCGACCGCGCCCGAGCGGGCCGCCGGGCAGATCCGCCAGGCGCTCGCCGACCGCGAGCGGCTGCAGGCGTGGTCGCGGCGCGCGCGAGACTATGCGCGCCTCCACTTCACGCCGGAATCGGTCGCCCGGCGCGTCGTGGGGGTCTACGAGGAAGCGCTCGACTTCTGGGCGGATCAACGCGGCATACCCTCTCTGCTCCCGCGGCTGGAGCCGGACATCTGGCGCGAGACGGCGCTACGCATCAAGCGCCAGGAAGAGGCGGAGCGACAGATCGCCGCCATCGACCGGCCACTCCCGCAGGACCCACCCGCCCTGGCCAATGGTCTCGGGGTCGCCGCGCTCGGCGACGAAGCCGGCTAGCCGGCCAGCTCCGCTCCGGGGGACCGGGCAAACTCCGCCAACACGACTGCCCGGGCGTCCGGCGCCAAGCGTCAGCCTATACTGGCGCGCAGCCCGAGGCCGCGAACGAAGGTCCTTGAACGCCCCGGGCCATCAGTCGGCACCACTGCCATGAAGCGTGAGACCGCCGCCGGGAGCGTTCCCGGCGGCGGTCCCGATTACCGGAGAGCGGTGGATTAGAGCCCGACGCTGGCCAGAATCTGCTCCTTCTCGCTGTTGGAGAGGTAGCTGCTGTTCTGGCCGCCCGGCGACTGGCTGAAGTTCGCCACCGTCCAGAA
>DATGQR010000282.1:0-10036 GCA_035304105.1 Thermomicrobiales bacterium
CGCTCCGATTTCCTGGAGGGTTTCGTGGCGATGCTGCCGCTTTGGTCCGGCGCGATCCCCTCGGGCATCGCCTACGGCGTGGCGGCCACGTCGATCGGGATCGGCGCGTTCGAGGCCCAGCTGATGAGCCTGACCGTCTTCACGGCGGCCGGGCAGCTGACGGCCGTCTCGTTGATCGACGCCGGCAGCTCCCTGCTGACGACGGTAATCACCGTCATGGTCGTCAACGCGCAGTTCCCGCTGCTCGGCATCGCCGCGGCCCGCAGGCTGCGGCCGACGCTCGGCCAGCGGGCGCAGCTTGGGCTGCTGCTCACCGACGCCGCGTTCGGGATCGCGGCGGCCCGCGAGCCGCTGCGCCATTACGTGCTGGTCGGCGCCGGGGCGAGCATGTACCTGGGCTGGAACATCGGCACGGCGCTGGGACTGACGGTTGGCAACGCCTTCGGCGATCCCCGCGCGATCGGGCTGGACTTCGTGGTGACGCTGAGCTTCCTGGCCGTGCTCGTGCCGCTGATCAAGGGCAAGCCGGAGCTGGCGACGGTGGTCGTCGCGGCGCTGGTGGCCGTGGCGGTCCTGCAGCTTGCGCCGGTCGGGGTGGCGATCCTGGCGGCGGGCGCGGCCGGGAGCCTCACTGGAGCGGTGCTGGACAGCCGCGCTCGGCCCGGACGGGAGGGACCATGACGCACCTCTGGACGGTCCTGGCGCTGGCGGCCGGGACGCTGGCGATGCGCGTCTCCGGGTTGGCGCTGCAGGACGTTAGGATCCCGGATACCTGGGAGCGCTCCCTGCGCTATGTCCCGCTGGCATTGCTGGCGGCGCTGGTCGTCGTCACCCTCAACGGGCAGCCGGCCGGGGAGCTTGGCGCGCGCGTGGCAGCGCTGCTGGCCGCCGCGGCGGTCACGTACCGCGCCGGGCGCATGTGGGCCTGCATCGCCAGCGGCATGGCGGTCTACCTGTTGCTTGACCTGATCTGAGGCCATCCGGAAGGAGGTTGTCGATGCAGACGAGCGCCGACGTGACGATCCGCTGCGACCTGCGGCCGGGCGACCTGGGCCTGGTGACGCGGCTGCACGGCGAGCTATACGCGGCCGAGCACGGCTTCAACCACGTCTTCGAAGCGTACGTCGCCGATTCGGTGGCCGAGTTCGGCAAGCAGTATGACCCGGCGCGTGACCGGCTCTGGCTGGCGGAGCGCGACGGCGAGGTCGTCGGGATGGTCGGGCTGCTTGGGCGCAAGGGCGGCGCCTCGCAGCTGCGCTGGCTGCTGGTCGGGCCGCAGGGGCGCGGCCGCGGCCTCGGAACGCGCCTGCTGCACGACTGCATCGGCTTCGCCCACGAGGTTGGCTACCGCTCGATCTATCTCTGGACGGTCCACACACTCGAGCCGGCCGCCCGGCTCTATCGTGCCGCCGGCTTCCAACTCACCGAGGAACTGCCGGCAACCACACTCTGGGGGCCGCCGCTCCGCGAGCAGCGCTACGACCTCACCCTGTGACCGAATCGTCCAGCAGGCCGGGGCCGAAGCGGTCGCGGAAGTAGCGCGCCGAGAGCTGGCTCCGGCTGTGGACGTCCAGCTTCGTGTAGATGTGGCCCAAATGGGTTTGAACGGTGTTCTCGCTGATCGACAGCGCCGCGCTGACCTGCCGGTTGGTCAGGCCCCGCAGCACCAGCCCGGCAACCCGCGACTCCTGCGGCGTCAGCCCCCAGGACAACGGAATCTCCAAGCGGTGGTGGACCGGGCGGTCAGGCTGCACGACGACGGCGACGGCATCGCCCTCCGACCCGGCCGCAGCTGCCTCTAGCCGCAGATCCTGGCCCGGCAGGTGAACGAGCAGTCGGCCGACGCCAGCCGGGTCGCTCCTTGCGCTGGCGATGCGTGATGTGGCCCGAGAGCAGGCAAGTACGCGGGACGACCGGGCGGCAACCGTGCCTCAGCCGGCTGACAGTGAGACGTCGTCGGTCTTCTCGTAGTCGCGGATATTGTTGAGATGGTAGGTGGTGGCTGGTTCGACATGCACCGTCACGTCGGCCGGCCGCCCCAACTTCTCCTCGACGGCCTCGGCGACCTCGCTGGCGATGTCGTGGCCCTGCTCTACCGAGAGGGTCGGCCGCACCTGGATGTGGAGGTCGACCCAGACGCGCCCGCCGACGCCGCGGCTGCGGACGGCATGTGCCCCGCGTACGCCCGGCACGGACAGCGCCGCGGCGCGGATGACCTCGGGATCCTCGACTGCCTCATCGGAGAGCGACGCCGTGGCGTCGCGGATGATCTGCCAGGCGCCATAGGCGATGAAGCCGGCGATGACGACCGTGACCAGCACATCGGCGATGCCGTAGCCAGCGCGAACCAGCGCGAACGACGCCAGCACCGAGATCGACACCAGCACGTCGCTGAGCGTATGACGCGCGTCGGCCAGCAGCACGGCACTGCCAAGCTTCCGCGCCTCGCGCCGCTCCCAGACCGTCACGCCGATGTTGATCATCAGCGTCACCAGCATGACGCCGACGGCCAGCGGGCCGATGTCTGGCACGCCACCGCCGCCGGTCAGCCGCGACACGATGCTCCCGACGATCTCGGTCAGCGCCAGCAGCATGAAGGCCGCGATGCCGAGCGTCGTCAGCATCTCGAAGCGCTGGTGGCCGTAAGGGTGATTCGGATCAGCCGGGCGCGCCGCGATCGAGACGCCGACCAACCCGACGACGTTGGAGGCGCCGTCGAGCAGCGAATGCAGTCCGTCGGCGACCATCGCCAGCGAGCCGGCCAGCAGCCCGACGCTCAGCTTGGCGAGCGCCACGGCGACGTTGAGCACCAGCACGCTGGCCAGCACGCGCTTGACGCGCGGCGTCGCCTGGTCCTGTTGTTCTCGCGTCGTCGTCGCTGGCATCGTCCGGTGGTTCTCTCGTCATCGTCGTGGTTGCCCGGGCCGCTCTACCATCGAGGATAGGCAATTGCTTCGCCGAAGTCACGGTTGAAACACGCGGTTAGGCCGCGGGCCGAGCGCCCCTCAGCCGCGCCTCGAATCCACATTAGCCCGCCCTAATCTGCGGCGAAGCGGTTCGTGATACAGGTGCGCCGGCAGTTCGGCGCGCTGTTCCGCCTCGCCTGCACCAACTATGCCTACCTACTTCCCCGAAGGCGACTACCGGCTCGACGCCAGCACGTGCGCCCCACCGCCAGCGGACGATTTCGCGGTAGATTAGTCAGACAACGCCGCAGCAGGGATCTTCATTTCGCAGCAGGGAAAGGCTCGATACGGTGACCGTTTCGTGGTCCACCGTCGCGCAACGTATCGCCGATGCTCTGGCGCTCCAGCCAGGAATGCTGGTGCAGGTCAGTGACCGCTGCGGCCGCCCGGAGGTTGTCGCAGAGGTGCTGCTGGCGCTCGAGGCGCGCGGCGTGACTTCGATCGTCGAGTATCTGCCCCCCGATTACTTGCGACGCCTGCTCGACTCCACCGACCCGGCGCACCTGGGGGCGTGGGACCGCCATCGCGCCGCCTTCCTGGAACAGATCGCCCGGCTCCTGGTGCTGGGCGGCGATCGAGCCGCGCTCGACGCAGCACCCCACGAAGCGCTCGCCGCGTGGCAGCAGGCGACTGGCCGGCTGGTGCAGATCGAGGAGGAGCGGCGGATTCCGCTGGTGCTGGCGGCCGTCCCGACCGAGACTCGCGCCATTCGGCTGGGCATGAGGCTGGCCGAACTGGAATCGATCGTACTCCCGGCCATTGCGGTGTCCTCAGCAGACTTGCGGCGCGAAATCGACCGTCTGATCGCGCGCGTCGCCAGCGCGGACCACATCACGATCGGCAACCCGGATGGGACGACGCTTAAGGTCGACATCACCGGGCGGCGCTGGCTCACCGACACCGGCGAGATCACCGCCGAAGCACTGGCTGCCCCTATCCAGCCGGTCATCAACCTGCCGGCCGGATCGGTCTACACCACCGTCGTCGAGGAGAGCGCCAGCGGCCGGCTGCTGCTGGCGCAGGCCGGCCCGGCCCGAAACGCAACGCTCACCTTCGAAGCAGGCCGCGTCACCTCGATCGATGCGGCCGAGGGCTCAGACGCGCTCGCCGCCCTGTTCGACCGTCACTCCGGCGAGCCGCGCCGCATCAGCCACATCGGGATCGGCCTGAACCCCAGGCTGCGTCAGACTATTGACTGGGAACTCGTCGACGAGCACCGCCACGGCAGCCTGTTCGTCGCCTTCGGCGAGAATCGCTACCTCGGCGGTCAGAACGCGTCATCGCTCAACATCGACTTCGTCCTCCCGGCCGCCAGTCTTTTCGCCAACGACCACCTCATCGTCGACTCCGGCCAGGTCGCCTGAGCAGCCTGATCGCCAGACTCCGGGCAGCGCCCCGAACGCTCACTATTCATTAGCTACGCGATTCTTCGTATACCATCGAGCGCCTGGACCGGTAGGCTTGCGCCTGAAGACCCTCACCGGCGGCAACGGGGCCACCGGACGCGAATCGGCCAGGGCCAACTCATCCGGCCCACTGCGGCCATCTAAAACGCTTCCCCAAACGAAAGGACGACGGTGTCCATGACGTACCCGCCCCCTAATTGGAACAGGCTCCAACAGGCACTCGTCGGCGAAGCCATTCTCCCGGGCTCGCCCGGCTACGACGCCGCGCGTAAACCGGCCATCCCGCGCTTTGCCGGTATCCGTCCCACAGCGGTGGTCCTGGCCGCCAGCCCGGAGGACGTCGCCGCGACGATCGCGTTTGCCCGCGAGCACGGCATTCCGGCAGTGCCGCGCAGCGGCGGGCACTCCTTCGCCGGGCATTCGTCGACCGAAGGCATCGTCATCGACGTCTCGCCAATGCGCTCGGTCGCAGTCAATGACGGCCTTGCGACGATCGGCGCTGGCGCGCGGCTCGGCGAGGTCTACGACGCGCTCGACGCCCACGGGCTCACCATCCCGGCAGGCTGCGGCCCGACCGTTGGCATCGCAGGTCTGGCGCTGGGCGGTGGCTTCGGCATTCTCGGCCGCGCGCATGGGCTGCTCGCCGATCAGCTGGTCAGGGCCGAGGTGGTGCTGGCGGATGGCCGGATCGTCGTCAGCGACGCGGAAACCGAGCCAGACCTGTTCTGGGCGCTCCGCGGCGCCGGTGGCGGCGCCTTCGGCGTCGTCACCAGCCTGACGTTTCGGACAATCCCGGCCCCGCAGGCGACGGTGTTTCATCTGACGTGGCCGGTGTCACAGGCCGCCGAGATCATCACCGCCTGGCAGGATTGGGCGCCGACCGGGCCGGACGAGCTTGCTGCCAGCCTGCTCTTGACCGCCTTCGGGCAGGACGCGGCAAGCGTCCATCTCTTCGGCGCGATGATCGCCGGGGAGCAAGAGACGGCGGCCCAACTGGAGGCATTCACCAGCCGGCTCTCAGCCCAGCCCACCACCCGGATCCAGCGGCAGCTGCCTTACCGCGAAGCTAAGCGCTACCTGACCGAGCACGGACCCGGCGAAGCGGAGGCCGAGTCGATAGCCATTAACGGCTTCTCCTACAGCAAGTCGGAGTATTTTCGACAGTCCCTGCCTGCTGAGGCGATCGACGCACTCGTCGCGCACCTTCTCGAGGATCGGCGGACTGGCGAGATCCGTATCCTGGACCTCTCGCCCTGGGGCGGCGCCTACAACCGCGTGGCAGCGGACGCCACCGCGTTCCCCCACCGCGACGAGCTGTTCTTGCTGAAGCAGGAACTCATCATCGACCCGACGCTACCACCGGACGCGCAGGAGGCGGGCCTGGCCTGGCTGCGGCGCTCATGGGAGCTCGCGCACGCCCACGGAGCGGGAGGCGTCTACCCGAACTTCCCGGACACCGACCTCCCGGCCTGGGACCGCGCCTATCACGGCGACAATCTCGGCCGCCTGCTGGAGATCAAGCGCGCCTACGATCCGGACAACTTCTTCCGGCCCGGCCTGCCACGGCCAGCGCTCGCGCGCTAGGGCCGCCCCCACCTACCGACCGCGCAGGAACGCCTCGACCGTCTCCCAAGAGGAGGCGGCGAGGCGTCGGTAGTGGGGCGCATCCGAGTTGCGGTTTCGGATGCCTCACACAGCGGCCGCGATCGCGGCGATGGCCAGCAGCGCAGCGACGAGCATCGCTCACCTACCTATCCTGGTTGTCCAGACGCCATTCTGGCGCAGCCGCCGCAGGTCAGGCCGATTCGGCCCTCCAGTTCAGCACCTCGCCGCCTTGCATCATCAGGACGGTGCCGGGGAAGACGCGGAGGCGCCAGGGTTCGAGCTTGAGGACGGCGTAGGCGTCGGAGAGCGGGCCGTCCTTCCAGAAGGGCACGATCGCCGGGTCATAGCCGACCGGCTCGGGACCGTGCTTGAACAGGTCCCAGACCATTTGGCGTGTCTCGTCATCGTTCTGCCAGCTGGCGTGGCAGTCGGCGTAGCAGGTGTCGTGGTTGGTCGGCGTCCAGTAATTGCAGGAGACGTACGGGCTGTGCGCGAGGTTGGCGCGCTTGACCGGCGAGGGCACCGTCCCGACCCAGCCGACCAGCGACTGGCCATCCCACACCCAGATCGGGTGCAGTATCCGGCTGCGCGGCCGCTCGTGGCTGTCGACCGTCGCCACCGTGCACCAGATGATCCGGTGCGCCATCTCGACAAACGCTGGCGCCACTACCGAGAGATCGTGCATCCTCGCCCCCTTACGCTTCCTCGCGTCGATTTGACAAGCGCCTTGTCCGCGGATATTCTACGTATTCGACGCCGCTCATCTGCGGCGGGAACCAGACTTTAATGGCGATGACGAGGAGAACCGTTCGGGCCTGACGGTCCAGAGAGCCGCGGATGCTGGGATCGTGGCGCGTACGCCGGACGGTAATGGCCTCTGAGCTGCCCGGGTGAACCCCTCAGCGTAATCCGGGCCGGTATCCGGGATACCGTTACCCCTCCCTGGCTGGCAACCAACCAGTCGCTGAGGCCGGCAGCCGCGAGGCGCCGGCGAAGCCGGGTGGTACCGCGAGAAGGACGCTTCATCCCGAGGCCCCTCGCCCCAGGCGGGTGCAGGGCCTTGGGATTTCGCTTTAAGGCGGGGATTGTAGGTCGTAGTTCATAGGTGAAGAGCGGGGCCTGGCCAGCCTTCCTACAAACCACAACCTACGAACTACAAACTCCCCGAGAGAGGAGTGTTGCCATGCCGAACGAGAGGCAACCGTATTTCATCTCGACGTCGATTCCGTACGTCAATGCCGAGCCGCACGTCGGCCACGCGCTGGAGTTCGCGCAGACGGATGCGTATGCGCGCTTCTTCCGAAGCCAGGGGCGGGATGTCTTCTTCCTGACCGGCTCGGACGAGAACGCGCTGAAGAACGTCCAGGCGGCCGAGGCGCAGGGCATCACCACGCGCGAGCTGGTTGACCGCAACGTGCTCGCCTTCCAGCGAGCGCTGGAGGTGCTGGACGCCTCCAACGATGACTTCATCCGCACCAGCGTCGACGAGCGCCACTTCCGCGGCGTCGACCGGCTCTGGCGCGCGGTCGACGCGCAGGGCGACATCTACAAACGTCACTATACCGGGCTCTACTGCGTGGGCTGCGAGACCTTCTACACGGAGGAAGAACTGATCGACGGCAAGTGCCCGGTCCACGGCACGCCGCCGGTCGAGGTCGAGGAGGAGAACTACTTCTTCCGGCTCTCGAAGTACGGCGACGAGCTGCACCGCCGCATCTCCAGCGACGAGCTGAAGATCATCCCGGAGACGCGCAAGAACGAGGTGCTGCGCTTCATCGAGGCCGGACTGCAGGACATCTCGATCTCTCGCTCGCAGGAGCGCGCCCGCGGCTGGGGCGTGCAGGTGCCGGACGACCCGAGCCAGGTGGTCTATGTCTGGATCGACGCACTGGCCAACTACATCACCGCGCTGGGCTACGGCGACGAGGGCGACGGTGAGCTGTACAAGAAGTACTGGGAGAACTCGCCGACGCGCGTCCACGCCATCGGCAAGGACATCCTGCGCTTCCACGCCGTCTACTGGCCGGGCATTCTGCTCTCGGCCGGGGTGCCGCTGCCGACGCACATCGTCGTCCACGGCTTCCTGACGATCAACGGCGCGAAGATGAGCAAGACGACCGGCAACGTGATCGACCCGATCGCCGTGGCCGAGCAGTACGGCGCCGACGCCGTGCGCTACTACCTGCTGCGCGAGGTCTCGCCGCACGGTGATGGCGACTTCTCGATCGGGCGCCTGATCGAGCGCTACAACGCCGACCTGGCCAACGACCTGGGCAACCTGCTGAACCGCTCGGTCAGCATGATCAACCGCTACCGCGACGGGGTCATCCCGGACGCTGGCGAGCCGACCGGGATCGAGAGCGATCTGGCCGAGACGCTGGAGCGCGCCGCGACGCGCTACACCGAGCTGTTCGCGATCTACGAGCCACAGCAGGCGCTGGTCGCCCTCTGGGAGGCGGTCACGGCGACCAACACCTACATCGAGCTGGCCCAGCCGTGGGTGCTGGCCCGCGAGGCACGCGGCGGCGACGCATCGGCCGCGGCCCGGCTCGACACCGTGCTCTGCACCCTGGCGACGACCATCGGCCGGCTCGCCCAGCTGCTCCAGCCGGTGATCCCCTCAGCCGCGGCCGAGATCTCCCGCCAACTCGGCAGCGCCTCGCTCGATGAGCTGCCCGTGCCTGGCCAGAAGGTCGCCACCCCCTCCCCGATCTTCCCGCGCATCGAGGTCGAGGAAGAGGCAGCGGTTTCCTGATCAGCCTAAGAGCCCCGGGCGACGGAGCGCCCGGGGCTTTTCTGTCAAGGTTCCGCGCTTCTGAGATAAGATACGACCTGTAGACAATTTCGCGCCGTCGCGCAGCTGTGCGCTGGCCGACGTCTACCCCACCGCACGCGATGGTTGGGACAGCTGGCAAGTCGGTACGATGCAGGATCACCCGGAGATCATCGATCAGCCCGGACTGGACGCGGACGAGGTCGCCCGCGAGATTCAGAGCCAGCCGCACGTCCTGCTGCAGCTGGCCGAGAACTCGCTGACGGTCGCCGACAGCCTGCGCGACAACTACCTGCGCAACACCGCCATCTTCGTCGGCTACCTGCGCAAGGCCATGCGCCACGCCGCGGAAGGCCGGCGCGAAACATCGCCGCTGACGACCTATCCGGCCGACACGCTGACCTGGGCGGACGTGCGCGACGAGGTCGTGACATTCATCGACGGCGGCGTCGGGCGGGTCGCACTGGGCGGACAACAGCCGATCCTGCTGCGGGTCGGCTCCTACGCCGTTCGCACCGGCGAGCGCGATCTTGCGAAGCGCGAGCAATTCGGTTACTACCCGATGATCCTCGGCGATATCGATGGCGGCAGTAAGGAGCGCGATGACTTCGTCGACATCGTCCGGATCACCGCCGAACTGCTGGCCGCACTCTCAGCACTGGAGCGCACGCCGGACCTCCGCGTGCTGATGCTCCACGGCCCGCTGGTCTACCAGATCTGGCGCTACGCCGGGCACGCCCCATTCACCGAAGGGGACATCGACCTCTTCCTGCGTCACTATGCGGGCAACACCGAACTGGCCGCCGAACTGAAGGAAGCGTTCTTCCGCGAGGCCGAGCGTGAGTTGTACCCGCGCATGATGGCGCCACCCGAGCCCTGGGCCGGCCATCGCCTCGCCGAGCCGCTTGCCTGGATCGGCTTCCTCTACCGCCGGCTACTCACGCAGGCACGACAGCGCGACCCGGCGCCACTGGTCATGGGCGTCGTCGAGCGCGGCCGCAGTCGGGAGTTCTCCGAGAGCATCCTTCTCAAACGCGTATTCGAGGGCCTCAGAGAGCGCGGGAATAGTGAGTTCTTCAATAAGCTCTTCGGCCGCTCGGACCTGCGTCAGCCATCGGACCTGATGGACCGGCTCGGCTACACCGACGAGATGCTGCTCGCGCTGGTCATGAAGCCCGGCGAATACTCGGAACCGTGGCGGAGCGACAAGTACGGCGGCCTGCGCATGCTGCAGATCGACTTCCCGGGCGCCGAAGGCCAGACGCTGGCCGACTTCAAACTGCTCA
>DATGQR010000283.1:0-9159 GCA_035304105.1 Thermomicrobiales bacterium
CCCAGCCAAGCCACTGCGTGATCATGCCAGTGGCGCCGAACGCCGTCAGACCCAGTGAGATGGCCGGCGTGGTGACCGGTCCGCTGGAATCGCCGACGCCAATGTCGGCGGCATCGCCGAAATCGAAGGACAGAAAATCGAGAATCTCGCCGAAGATCACGGATGCTGCGAGCAGCATAAGTCCGGCGACGGCGATCAGAAAGAAGAGGATCATGGTGGTCCTCCCGCCACGGCGGTAGCAGCGGCGCCCTCAGGACGCTGCCACGAGTTATTGTCGCACGGGTTCGATTCGAAGAGGGCTATTCCGCACTCCAATTCTACTGGTTTCCGCTTGGTCGGTCCATGTGAGTACAGTGCTAATTGTTCATCGGCAAGCTCGCGCCGCAAGGTACGACGCTCACCGGACTATTCGAATTCGGCGGCCCTCGGAAGACGATCGTGTCCACCGCCACGCCCAATGCTCCCAGGTCGTCCCGGATCGCCACAATCAGGCGCTGTTCAAGCTCCTCCCAGGTCATCCCTTCCGCTTCGAGGTCCGCCATCAGGAGCGTGTCGATTACCCGGCTCTCGACCGTCGTGCGGACGATCGTCTTGATGTCTTCGAGTTCCATGCCGAGGAAGCGAGGGATGGCCAGGTCGAGCAGCGGCGACTCGCTGGCGATGCGGCAGTTCACAAGGAGCGAAATGTGCTGTGCCCGGCCCTCGGCGTCGCGCTGGTCTCGGAGCTCGATGTGCATTGACATTTCATTGAGTGGCAGGCGATCGTCGCGCTCAAGCAACGGGATCCGGAACGCCGATCCGCCCGGGATGACCCGGTAGCCAACCTCCTGCTCGGCGCCGGTGACGGGGTCGCGCATGACGCGGCGCTTCCCGGTGAGGACCGCGACTTCACTCGGTGGCACGCGCACGATGTTGCGCGAGAGCAGCAATGCGAACGGGATGATGACGATCAACGGCATCGCTGCTGCGATGAGAATGGTAGGCATGGCGTCCCCCAGGCGGGCGAGTCCGGTGTGTCGACGACTTCAACCCTACACCAGCCTCGCCCGCCGGGAGTTCACCGGTACGTACCGCTAATGAGCGTTAGCTCTCGTCCGCGCCGAGGAAGCGCAGCGCGATGCCGGCCATCGTCTTGACGCCGACGGCGATGGCGTCCTCGTCGGCGTCGAAGCGCGGGTGGTGCGGCGGGTAGATGATGCCGCGCTCCTCGTTCTTGACGCCCAGCGAGTACATGCAGGTCGGCACCCGGGCGGCGACGTAGGCCATGTCCTCGCCAGCCATGCTCGGCTCGCCCTCGTGAACGTTGTCCGGGCCCAGCAACTCCTCGCAGACCTCGCGGGCCAGGGCGACGGCTTCCGGATCGCAGTGCATGGCCGGATAGCCGCGCTGGTAGACGACTTCGGCCTCGGCCCGGAAGGCGGCGGCGACGCCCGAGGCGATCTCGCTCATGCGCTTCTGGATATGGTTTCGCACGTCCTCGTTGTAGGTGCGCACCGTGCCGGACAGCGTCGCGCGCTCGGGGATGATGTTCGTGGCCGTGCCGGTGTGAAGCGTCGTGACCGACAGCACGGCCGACTCGCCGGCCGCGACCTCGCGGCTAACGATCTCCTGCAGCGCGACGACGATCTGAGAGGCGACGTAGACCGTGTCGACGGCGCGCTGCGGGTAGGCGCCGTGGCCGCCGGTGCCGTGCACGTGGATTTCGAAGAAGTCGGCCGCGGCCGTGCGCGGGCCAGCGTTCATCGACACGTGGCCGGGGCCGTGCTCGACGCCGACGTGGAGCGCGAAAGCGGCATCGACCGGCGGGTCATCGAGGATGCCGTCCTCGATCATCGCCAGTGCCCCGGCGCCGCCCTCTTCGCCAGGCTGGAACATCAGCTTGACCGTGCCGTCGAAGCGGTGCTTGTTGCGCTCCAGGATCTCGGCCACGCCCATCAGGACGGTCGTATGCAGGTCATGGCCGCAGGCATGCATCTTGCCGGGATTCTTGGACTTGTACTCGACATCGTTCTCTTCTTCGAGCGGCAGAGCATCCATGTCCGCCCGCAGGAGGACGGTCTTGCCTGGGCCCTGGCCGCGGGTGCCCTTGATGATGCCCAGCACGCCGGTGCCACCGGTCGGCGGACCAGGGGTGATGCCCGCCTTTTCGATCTCCTCGGGAGTCATCATGAGCGAGCGGCCGTCGCCGCCGACGCCGGGCTTGAACTCGACGCCGACCTCGGTCAGGTGCTTCTGCACCAGCTCGGAGGTCGCCTTCTCCTCGAACATCAGCTCGGGGTTGACGTGGATCAGGCGGCGGGTCTCGCGCAGCCAGGCGTCGAGCTCCGGCGATACCGCGACAATATCTGCGAGTGACACTTCCTCAACCTTCCTCTCAGGAATCTCTAGTTGCCGGCCTGCGCGGGAGGAATCCGGCCGATGACGCGCCCGCCCACGCGCACGAAGCGGATCGAACCGTCCGCGTGGCGGAAGAAGTCGACGATGCTGCCGGCAGTCGCGCCGTTGGTGACCCGGAAGCGGTCGTTCCCCAGCGGTTCCAGGTGGACCGGGGGCTGCTTTCGCTCTTCATCTGTATCGGCCAGAGCGCCCTTGCGGATCGAATCCAGCCGCAGGCCATCGCCCTCGACGCTGATCGTGATGTCGACCAGCAGTTCACTGTAGTCGCCAGCGTACTCGGCCAGTTGTTCGGCCTCGAGCGGGACCACCGGCGCGGCTTGCTTCTTGAGGCCCAGGCGGTCCTCCAGCACCCAGTCGATGATTTCCCGGTAGGCGGCGGCGCCACGGTCACTGTTGGTCAGGATGACCAGCGCGAAGTCTCGCGCCGGGACGATGTCCAGGTGCGCGTTGAAGCCGTTGGTGGCGCCGCCGTGGCCGATGACTTTCTCGCCGTCGTAGAAGTTGATCATCCAGCCCAGCCCCCAGGCGTCGGCCATCCCTGTGTGCTCGACGTGGACTTCTTGCATTAGCTTGATCGACTCCTCGCTGAGCAGGCGCCGCCCTTCCCAGGTGCCGTCGCCCATGTGGAAGCGGGCGAACTTGAGCATGTCGCCGACCGTCGAACTGATCGAGCCGGCCGGGCCTGAAGCGCGCGGGATCGGCCAGCGGCGGGCGACCTCGTGCTCGTCGCCGGCCGGGTCCACCAGCGTGTGGCCGACTGAAACCGGGTAGGCGATGGCCTCGTGGGGGAAGTAGAAGGTGCGCGACATGCCCAGCGGCTCGAAGACGCGCTCTTTCATGGCCTGCTCGAAGGTCGTCCCGAGCTTGAGCTCGATGATCCGACCGGCGAGGTTGAAGGCGCTGTTAGTGTATGACCAGAGCGTGCCCGGCTCGTAGACTTGGCGAAGCTCGGACATCGACTCGACATAACGTTCAAGCGCGTCATCGCCCCAGCCAAAGTCCTCGAAGTGGTCGCCGTAGACGCCGCTGGTGTGGTTGACGAGGTTGACGATCTTGACGTCGTTCTGAGTGCCGTCTTTCGTCAGCCGGAAGCCGGGCAGGTGCTTCGAGACGGGATCGTCGAGAGCGATCAGCCCCTCGTCGACGAGCATCATCAGCAGTGTGGTGGTGAAGATCTTCGAGATCGAGCCGATCTGGAGGATGGTGTCCTCGCGCATCGGGTAGCCGGTTTCAAGATTGGCCAGCCCGTGGGCGTGCAGGCTCTGCTGGCCATCGTGCCAGATGCCGAGCGCGATGCCCGGCACAGTCCAGCGCTCCATGGACTGGGCGACGACCTCATCAAGCGTCGCCGGTCGCGTCGAAGTGCTCAAGCCTCATCTCCCATCGTGAATGGCCAGGCGTCCGGGAAGTAGAGCCGCCCGCCCGCCTGGAGGAAGCGAATGCCGCCGTCTTCTGCGTCCCAAAACTTGATCTGGTTGCCCTGTAATTCGCCGTCTTCGACGATCGCCCGGCCGTCGCCGATCGTCCGCAGCCGGAACCACTTGCCGGTGACCTCCCCCTCTACCTCGGAGTAGGGACTGAACGTCGTCTGGCGTCCCTCCAGCTCGCCAGCCTGGGAGCGAATCTCGATGCGCCCGTAGGGCTGAGTGTAGACGCCGGTGAGCCGCTCCAGCTCTGCCGAATCGAGCGGCACGGTTGGGTGCTCGACCGGGCGGATGCCGAGGCGCTCGGCGAGGATCCAATCGGCGATCTCGCCAGCGAGCTGCGAGCCGTTGTCGCCGTTCGTCAGGATTGCGACCGCGAATTCCTGTTCCGGCACCATCTGCAGCAGCGCTCGGAAGCCGTTAGTGGCGCCGCCGTGACCAACGACCGTCCCGCCCTCATATTGCTCGATCTTGAAGCCCAGCCCCCAGGACGCGCCGGCCTCGAAGGTATCGACCTGGGACTCGCGCATGCGCGCGACGGCTTGCGGTGAGAGCACCGAGCCGTCGGGGCGCAGGTGGAGCTCGGCGAAACGCAGCACGTCGTCGATGCTGGCCAGCACCCCGCCGGCGGCATTGCGCGCCCGCGGACGCAGGAAGGAGCGCGCGATGCGCGCCTCGCCGGTGTGCGGGTCGACCGTGTGACCGACGGCGACCGGGTAAGCGATCGCTTCGGCAGCCGACAGGACGGTGTGTTCAAGGCCGAGCGGGCGGATGACCAGATCGTAAAGCGCCTGCTCGAAGGTCTTGCCGGTGATCCGGGCCGCGATCAACCCGGCGAGGATGTAGCCGCAGTTGTTGTACGCCCAGTGGGTGCCCGGCTCGAAGGTTTGAGGAAGGCGGCCGTACTGGGCGACGAAGCGCTCGATTGCCGTATCTCCGAGGCCGAAGTCGGCGAACCAGTCGCCCCAGAAGCCTGCCTGGTGCGTCAGGAGGTGCCGGGTCGTGATCTTGTCCGGCGCCTCCGGGTCGGCCAGGATCAGGTCGGGGACGTAGGTCGTGACCGGCTCGTCCAGGCCCAGCTCCCCGCGTTCGACCAGGGTCATGAGCAGTGTGGCAGTGAACGGCTTGGAGATCGAGCCGATCTGGAACAGCGTGTCGGTGCGTACCGGGAACTGGGTGTCGAGCGCGACCACGCCAAAGGCCCAGGTTTCGACGCGCTCGGTGGAGAGCGTGCCGACGGTCACGCCGGGCACGGCCCAGCGGGCCATCGCGTCCGTGACGCGGTCGCGCAGCGCGTTGGAGAAGCTCAATCGATGACCTCGCTCTCGCGCAGGCGTCGGATGTCGGCTCCGGTATAGCCCAGCTCGCCGAGCACTTCCTCGTTGTGCTCGCCGAGGTCGGGCGGCGGCATGCGAATCGTTCCCGGCGTGCCTTTGAGCTTGATCGCCAGCCCGGCCATCTTGAAGTCCGGGATGTCGTGGCGTGGGATTTCGACGACCAGCTCATCGTGGAGCACCTGGGGCATGCTCAGCACCTTGTCGAGCGTGTTGACCGGCCCGCAGGCGACGCCGGCTGAGGTCAAGATCTCGGTCCACTCGTCGGCCGTCTTTCCCGTCAGGACTGGGTTGAGAATGGCGTCCAGTTCGTCGCGGTGCGCCAGGCGGTCCGGGTTGGAGGCGAAGCGCGGGTCGTCGACGATGTCGTCGAGTCCGAGCGCCGCGCAAAAGCGCCGCCAGAGCGCGTCGGTAGCCACGGCGACGACGAGGAAGCCATCGCTGGTCGGGTAGGCGCCGTAGGGGGCCACAGCGTTGTGGTAGGAGCCGAGCCGCTCCGGCACCTGGCCCGTCGCGAAGTAGGCGGTGGCGTGGTAGGTCAGCCAGGAGACGCCGGCCCCGAGCAGCGAGACTTCAACGCGCTGACCCTGGCCGCTGCGCTCGCGGAAGTAGAGCGCCGCCAGGACGCCCTGGACGGCATTGGCGCCGGCGGTCAGGTCGATCAGCGACGTTCCGGCGCGCACGGGCGGGCGTCCCGCCTCGCCCGTGATGCTCATTAGCCCGGTCGCCGCCTGCATAAGCAGATCGACGCCGGCCTTGTCCTTGTCCGGGCCATCGCTGCCGAAAGCCGAGACAGCCGCGTAGATCAGCCGCGGGTTGATCTCCTTCAGTTGCTCGTAGCCGAGGCCGAAGCGCTCCATCGTGCCGGGCCGGAAGTTCTCGATCAGGATGTCCGAGCGGGCCGCCAGCTTGCGAGCGATCTCCTGGCCTTCAGGCGTCTTCAGGTTCAGGGTGATGCCGCGCTTGTTGCGGTTCGTGCTGAGGTAATACGTGCTGACGCCGTTCCAGTATGGTGGGAAGCGGCGGGTGTCATCGCCGCTGCCTGGCGTCTCGACTTTGATCACGTCCGCGCCGAGGTCGCCAAGCGTCATCGCGGCGAACGGCCCGGCGAGGTGGCGGCTCAGGTCGAGGACGCGAATGCCTTCTAGCGGTCCATTCATCCTGCGCTGCGACCTCCTTCTACTGACCGGTGAAGCGTGGCTCGCGCTTCTCAGCGAATGCGGCCAGGGCTTCCTTGCGGTCGGCCGTGTCTGCGGCTGCCGTGACATGCTCGATGTGGTGCTCGCTGCTCGCTCGCGCGCCATCGTCGATCGCTACCCAGATATTGCCCTTTGTGTGGCGCAGCGAGAGCGGCGACAGCTTCATCAACTCGGCGGCAACTTCCTGGGCTGCCGCGAGCGGGTCGTCGGCAATGCGGGTCGCGAGACCCCACTGGCGCGCCTCCTCTGCTTCGACCCAGCGAGCGGTCAGGAGCATCTCCTGCGCGCGCGCAAGGCCGATCAAATTGACCAGGTGGTGTGCCGGGGACGGCACGGCGACACGCGGCTCGGGATAGCCAAAGCGAGCGCTCGGTGACGCGATGCGGATGTCGCCGGAGATCGCAAGCTCGGCGCCGAGGCCGGCAGCCACGCCCTCGATTGCCATGACGACCGGTGAGGGTAAGCGTCGCAGACGTGACAGGACCTCGTGCATCAGCGTCACGCGCCGGTTGGCGAACGCTGCGTCGGCTTCGCGACTCTCCTTGAGGTCGACGCCGCCGCAAAAGCCCTTGCCGTTGGCTGCGACGATCACGACGCGCGGGAGGTCGCTCTCCAGCTCCGAGAGGATGTCGCGCAGGCGCTCGAGCATCGCGTAGCTGACGGCGTTGTAGACATGCGGCCGGTTCAGCGTCAACGTTGAGATTTCGGGGCTCTTTTCGAATAGAACCAAGTCTTCGGACACTCACTGCTCCCTTCGCCGCCATAGACTAGCCGCGCCCGTCCCGGCGGGCAAGCCGAGCCGCGCAACCGGGGGCAGATATAAAGGACTTTGGTCCCTGCGACTCAGGGCCGACGAGGCTCTAGGCTAGAGGCTGGCGATCAATTCGTCACGGCTGCTGGCGGAAATCGTTCGGCGGCAGGAAACTCGTCAAGGGTGGTACGCGAGTGTCGATAAGGGTGCTCCTCGTTCAGCACCAGAATCATGCCCGTCGGCTGTTCAACCATCTGCTGACGGGCATGGATTGCGATGTCACGCAGTGCGCGTCGCTCGACGATGCCGCCGATGCTCTCCGTCGAGGCCCCGTCAATCTCGTCTTCGTGGATGAGCCGCTCCCGAACGCGCGTCCCGGGGAGGCCGTTCGGCGACTACGCGCAAGCCCCGTTACCGCCAATGCGCTTCTGGTCGCGCTGATCGACCGTACCGGCGAGCGGGACATGTCACAGCTGGTGGCCGCTGGCGTCGATGAGTACATGGTGCTCCCCGCGCCGCTCGAGGACGTCCAGCTGCGCCTGCGGATGCTGGTTGGCATCGCCCGCCGGATTGGCGCGCCGGTCGCCGAGCAGCAGGCAGCCCACCCGGCTAGTGATCGCTTCTTCGAGAGCATGCCCGATCCGGCCTTCGCCCTTGACCGCATTGGAACGCTGATCGCCGCAAATCAGCGGCTTGCCGACCTGACCGGCTATACGATCGGGCAGTTGCTCGGACAGCCGGCCGAGTTCATCGGCCTGCCTATGGCCGAAGAGATCCCGCAGCTGCTCGAGAAATTCGCCTCGTCGCCGGGCAGGATGGAGCGCATCACGCTGGTGCGCCGCGACATGAAGCCCGTTTCGGCCGTCGTGCGCTATGCCTGGCTCGACCCGGAAGAACGCTCGATCGTCGTGGGCGTGGCGCGCGAGACCGGCGAGCAAGACGTGCAGTTGGACGCGCCAGCGCCGGCCGTGCGTACTGAACCTCCGGCATTTGAGTTCGACCGGCGCGGCGTGATCCGTAGCGTCACCCCGGAACTGGCCAAGATCCTCGGCGTGAGTCGCGAGCGGCTGATCGGCCAGAGTCTGCGCGACGTGCTGCACCTCGACGACTACGATGTGATCCCGCGCGCGATCGCCAGCGGCCAGGGTGCGGCCGGTACGGTCGCGCCGATACGTCTCAAGCACGACTCGGGTAAGTGGGTCGCCCTGGAAATGTCCGGGCACACCAGGCATGACGCCGACGGCGACGACCGCTTCGTCCTGACTTCAGGCGTCGAAGCCGAACGCAGCGAGTCGGGGCCGCAGCACATCGACCTACTGACCGGCCTGTTGGACCGCCACGGTTTCATCCGCTGCGCCGAGGCAGCGGTAGGCACGGCGACGCGCAATCAGCTCGTGGCGATGCTCTTCCTGAACATCAATCATTTCAAGCACATTAACGAGAAGTACGGTTATGTAGCGGGCGATCGCATGATCGTCAACGTTGCCCGGCGCCTCGAAAGCCTGTTGACGGGCTCTGACGTGCTCGGCCGGGTCGGAGGCGACGAATTCGCGATCCTGGCCAGCGGTGCTTCGAGCCACGCCGAAGCGCTGCGCTTCGCTGAACGGATCAATCACGACCTCTCGACGCGACCCTTCAGCATCGAAGGTTCCGACACCTACCTGACGGCCAGTGTCGGGATCGCCGTTGGCGAGGTCGGGGTCGTCGCTCCGGCGGAGCTACTTGGCCAGGCCGACAGCGCGGCGGCCACGGCCAAGCGCTCTGGTCGCGGGCGCATCCACATCTACGAACCCAGGTTGGCGCGCTCCAAGAGCGACCGGCTGGTCCTCGAGCAGGATCTCATGCAGGCGCTCCGGCGCAACGAGCTGCTGGCCTTCTACCAGCCCGAGGTCGACCTGCGCACGGGCGCAATCGTCGGCGTGGAGGCGCTGGTGCGCTGGAACCACCCGCAGCGCGGCCTGATTGCGCCGTCGCGCTTCATCCCCTCGGCCGAGAACGCCGGTCTGCTCGACCCGATCAGCCAATGGGTCCTCGAACAGGCGACCCAGCAGGCG
>DATGQR010000284.1:0-6121 GCA_035304105.1 Thermomicrobiales bacterium
ACACAATGGCGATGACCACGAATCGATTCATCCAACGACGCACGGATCGCCCCCTTCCAGGCAGCACCCAACCAGCCGGAAGCCAGCATTCCTGTTTCTGCACTATTCCGGCAGGGAGCATGATAATGAGGGGCGATGAGAAATCAAGACCTTCCACGAACAGTTCGCGCGAGCGCGCCTTATCGATCCCGGCTGTGCCAACAAGAACAGCCCCGGGGAGGTGAAAATTCACCTCCCCGGGGCTGCTGATCTCATAGCCAGACCGTCACTCGACGCGGCCTCACCCGGTACAGCCGAGGGCGCCGCAGCCGCTATTAGCGGGTCGAGGCCGCGATACCGCGCGGGCCGTTGAACTGCCCCTGCGCGGAGCCCTGGCCGCCCCAGGAACCGAGCAAGTTGCCGTCGGTGTCGAAGCGGTTGACCTGGACGTTGACGGAATCGATCACGTAGATCGAGCCGTTCGCGCCGATCGTGATGTCGCCGGTACCGGTCACCTCGCCGACTTCGCCGAAGATGTCCACCAGGCCGCCGTCGGGGTCGAACTTGTAGATGCGCAGCGATGTGACGTAGGAGTACCCCTGATCATCGACGGCAACGCTGTCTGGGAAGCCCCAAAGATCGGCTTCCTGGCCGTCCGCATCCCACTGGCGGATGAACGTGCCGTTGGAGTCGAACTTCTGGATGCGGTGATTGTTGCGGTCAGCCACGTACACGTTGTCCTGGCTGTCTACCCAGATGCCGGTCGGATCATTGAACTGACCGACGCCGCTGCCTTCCGACCCCCAGCTGGTGATGAAGGTACCGTTCGCCCCGTACTTCACGATCCGGTCGCTCTCGGTTTCGGTCATGTACACGTTGCCCTGGCTGTCGGTCGCGATGTCCCAGACGTTGAGGCCCTCCCAGCGGGCGAGCAAGCGGCCGCGCCGGTCGAACTTCTCGATCCGGACGGTCGCATTGACGTAGACGTTGTTCTGGCTGTCGACGGCCACGGCCTGCGGCCGAGCGGTCGGGCCGTCGGAGTCGTAATCGCCGTACCATTCGCAGACGAAGTTGCCTTCGCCGTCGAACTTCTGGATGCGGTCATTGAACAAGTCGGCGACGTAGAGGTAGGTGCCCTCGGGCGAATCCGGGCAGGGGGCCGGGGCAGTGCTGGTGTCGCTCCAGGTCTGGTAGTGCTGGCCGATATTGCCCCACTCAATCCGGTACGGGTCGTTGTTCGTCTCGGTGTAGGTCAGCACGCGCCGCTCGAAGAGCTGGACCAGCACGCGCTTGACCTCGCCGCCCACCGTGGAATCGATCCAGTACGGCTCGCTGATCGGCAGGCCGGCCACATAGACCCAGTCCACGCCCACCTCGGGCCGGAAGCCGCTGTTCGGGTTGTTGAACCACTCCCAGAAGACGCTGGCGATGTTATGCCCCGTTGCGGGCTCGTAGCGCGCATAGGTGACGCCGCGGTTGTCGGTTGAGCTGATCTGCCCGTCGCCGGACATGAATTCCGTCGCCGGCTGGCCGGTCCGGTCGCTGGCGCGGTACGGGTTGTCGCCCGCGGTGACGTACGGCGCGAACGTCGCGTAGCGCGGCGTGCCGGGGTTGTTCTGCTGGTCCCCGGCGACGTACTGCTGCGCCGGCTCGTGCTGCTCGTAGGCGCTTGGCGCGTCGCCGCGCTTGAGCTGGCCGGTTACCAGTTCGACGGTCAGCAGACCGTTGGTGACGTAGTAGATGTTGTTCGGGTCGCCGCCGGGATTATTGATCTCCATGCGGCTCTTGTCGTAGTAGCGCACCTCACGCTGCCCGCCGGGGCTGTCTTGATAGGGCTCGAAGCGCTGGGCACGCACCTCCGGTCCCCAGAACCAGGAATATGTGGCCGTGCCGTTGGCGACCGCCAGGTCCGTCGTCGCCCAGACGTTGTCGAAGGCCTGATCGGCGGTCACGCCTCCCGCCGCCGCGCTGGCGCCGAGAAGCGCGGGCACGAGCACCGCCGCCATTAGCAGGCCCCGAATCGAGCGCCTCGACCATCGCGTAGCGTCCATGACGATCGCGTCCTTTCTAGGACCAACCCGCGAGGAAGCCATCCCCCCCACGCCAAAATGTCCTCAACGACAGTTGCTCATCGCGCTGCCGTCACGTCATTACTGCTCACTTGGGCGGCGCGATCACGGCCGGAGGCCAGGAGCTTGCTGCATTCCTGTGTTCCGGTGAGATCATCATAGGCCGAGGCGCTGGAAAATCAATACCTGCAGTGCCGAAAATGCCCGCCGCGCCGCCTCACCGCGGCGTCCGAAGCCCTGACTGCGCAGGGAGCTACAATCCAGCCCAAGGGCCTGCTTGCCTACGCCGTCTGGGCCGGACGCGGCTCGACGGGAACGTGGCGTGGCGGGCTCGACGCGCGGGAGATCAGCGCGGCGCTGAGCAGGGCCGCGAGCGGCAGCCCGGTGCCCATCGCGACGAAGCCACCGCCTCCGAGCAGCAAGCCGCCCAGCCCGCCGCCCAGAGCCGCACCGACACTGACCACCATCTCGGTCAGCATCATCGTCGTCGACGGGCCGCCGGTCGTGCGCTCGGCGACCAGCGTCAGGATGGCCGTCTGGCTGATGCCGGCGATGAAGGTCGTCACGCCCAACGCGACGAGCGCGGTTACTGCCGGCAGCGACAGGGCGTAGAGCGCCCCGAAGCCGGCCGCCATGCCCAGCAACGCGAAGAGCGAGAGCACCCGCAGGTTGAACGCGCCCAGTCGCCCTCCGGCCGTCAGCGAGCCACTCATGTAGGCGCCACCGGCCAGCAGGAAGACCGCCCCGACCTCGCTGGTGGAGAAATCATGCCGCTCGGAGAAGAGCGCCCCCAGAAAGCTCAGACAGCCCATCCAGCAGATCGCGCGCAGTGCCCAGGCCGCGTACAGCAACACCATGGCGCGCTCGCTGAGGATCGGCCGGTAGGAATCGAGCAGCCGCCGCAAGGCAAAGTCTCGGCCATCGGATGATGGCTGAGCCGGGAACAGCGCCAGCAGCGTCACGACGCCGGCCGCCGCGACGACGGCGATCGCGGCGAACGCTCCGCGCCAGCCGGCCGGCCCGCTGATCCCCGCCAGCGCCAGCGGCCCGAGCGCTGTGCCGAGCGAGATCGACGCGCCGATCATGCTGAGCGCCCGGCGCCGGGCCGGCCCCTCGAAGAGCGACGCGGCCGCGCCGAAGCCCAGGCCGACCGTCATCGAGCTGGCGAAGCCGCCGACCGCCCGCGCGGCCATGAAGCTAGCGTAGCCGGTCGCGAGCGCCGACCCGAGCGCGCTGATCCCGGCGCAGATCAAACCGGCCAGCAAGATCTTGCGGTGCCCGGCGTGGTCCGCCAACGGCCCGGCCACCAGCCCGACGAAGGCCGCCGTCAGCAGCGCGATCGACACTGCCTGCCCGACCAGCGGCACCGAGGAATCGAGATCCGCCGCCAGTTCATCCAGAAACGGCGTCGGGGCGATCAGGTTGACGATGCCGGCGAACGTCGCCAGGCACAGCGGGACCATCGCCCGCAGCGATATCTCCCGCCGCCGCGCCACATCCGTGTCGTCCGCCTGGTCCACTCGCTGCTCGACCGTTGCCATGACGCCTGGCAGGATACTCCCTGGATAGCGCGCTGTCACTCAACCGTGCAGGGGAGGAGGCACAGTGCGGCAAACTTGCTACGTTGCTGGCGCAACGGATCAGGAGCACAGCATGTCCACCCGGAAAATGCACGATAACGAGGTCGAGATCAGCATCCCGATGGTGCGGCGCCTGCTGGCGGGCCAGTTCCCGGAGTGGGCCGGCCTGCCGCTGGAGCCGGTGCCCTCCGCTGGGACCGACAACGCGCTCTTCCGCCTGGGCGCGGACATGGCCGTGCGGATGCCACGCATCGACTGGGCCATCGCGCAGGCCGAGAAAGAGGTCCGTTGGCTCCCGCAGCTGGCGCCGCACCTGCCGCTCCCGATCCCGCTCCCGCTGGCTCAGGGGCGGCCCGGCGAGGGCTACCCCTGGAGCTGGTCCGTCACGCAGTGGCTCCCCGGCGAGACGGCGACTCGCGACCGGCTCGCCGACCCTCTCCAGGCGGCCCGTGACCTGGCCGCCTTCGTGCGGGCGCTCCACAGCATCGACCCCACCGGCGGCCCCGAGCCGGGTGAGATCAACGTGGGCCGCGGAGTGCCACTGGCCAAGCGCGACGCCTCAACTCGCGAGGCGCTGGCGGCCCTGCGCGGCAAGCTCGATACCGACGCCGCGGCCGAGGCCTGGCAAATGTCGCTGGACGCCCCGGTCTGGCAGGGACCGCCGGTCTGGATTCATGGGGATCTGCAATCGGGCAACCTGCTGACCGTCGACGGCCGCCTCAGCGCCGTGATCGACTTCGGCTGCCTCGGCATCGGCGACCCCGCCGTCGACATGATCATCGCCTGGAACTTCTTCGACCGCGCGATGCGCGAGGCCTACCGCGCCGCGCTGGACATCGACGACGCCACCTGGCTGCGCGGCCGGGGCTGGGCGCTCTCGACCAGCCTGATCGCGCTGCCCTACTACGAGCACACCAACCCCTACCTCACCGGGATCAGCCGCTACGCCATCGCTGAGATCCTCGCCGAGGTCGAGCGCGGGGAGTAGGGAGCGTCGGGAGCTCAGGCGCTCTGGCGGATCTGGGACTCGACCCGTGCCAGCGCCCACGACGCGACCTGGCGCACGCCACGCTCGGGATCGGAGAGCGCCTCCATGGCAGCCTGGCGGGCCATGATGTGCCGGCCCCGTCCCAGCGCCCAGATCGCGATCCGGCGGATCGAGGGGTTGGGGTCGCGCGAGACTTCGATCAGGCGCGGCACGGCGGCGGTACTGTTCATCCGCCCCAGCCCCCAGATCGCGATCCAGCGCACGTCGTCGACCGGGTCGTCGATCAGATCGGCCAGGGCCAGCGCGGTGCTTTCGTCGCCGATCTTGCCCAGCGCCCAGGAGGCGAACCAGCGAATGCCCGGGTCGACGTCGTGGAGCCGCTCGACCAGCGCCACGCACGCCTGCGGGCTGCCGATCTTGCCCAGCGCCCAGATCTCGGCGGCGATCGGGTTCTGTCCCAGCCAGTCCTCCGGCTCGGGGTCGATCTCGCGCTGCAGCGCGCGGATCAGCTGGTAGCCGCCGTAGGTCAGGTCGATCGGGGCCTCGATCCGCTGCGTGACCTGCTTCTGGATCACCTCGATCAGCGGGCTGACGGCATCGTCCGCGCCGATCATGCCCAGCGCGACCGCCGAGAAGGTCTGCACCCGCTGGGTGTCGTCGTGGCGCAGAGCGCGCACCAGGTAAGGCACGCCGCCCGGCTGGCCAAGCCGGCCCAGCTTGATCGCCGCGCTCGCCCGGCGGTCGGGGTCGGTGGCAGTCTGCAGTTCGGTCGAGAGCTCGCGGATCTCGGCCGCCAGCTCCATCGGGCCGCGACTGTCGAACGCGCCCGGCAAATGGGCGGGGGTCTCCTCGTCGTCATCTTCCTTGCGGGCGGGCGCAACCAGAGTGATGTTCTCCGGCAGGAAGGCCTCCTCGTCGAACGGCTCGTCCTCCTGCGGCAGGGCGTCGAGGTCGGCATCCGGCGACCTGACGATGTCATAGAGCCACTCCAGCACCTCGCGCTGCTGGTCATCGAACTCGAGGCCCGAGTCCAGCAGCGTCTTGGCTCGCGCGGCGATGGCGGCGTTTGGCGCCCACTCGGTGGCCAGGCTCATCGAGACCAGCCGCAGGATCTGGGCGTTGACGTCCTCGCCCGGCTCGCTCGACCGTCGCCGGCTGATCGCTCGCGCGACCAGGAGCGAGAGCGTGGAGACGAACAGGCTGGTCAGCAGCGCATAGAGGATGACGGACATCGCGCTCATCGCTTCGGCCTCCATTCCGCGTTCGCGCCAGCGCTCATATCCCGTTGAACGAGAGCCCCACCAGGCCGCACGCCCCAAAGAGGAGAGCGCCCCGATCAGCCCTCACATACACCTTCGACCATTGCGGGGATTTCTATAGGGAGATTCGTACCGATTTGGATTTGGCGATGCCGCGCGTCAGCTGGCCAGTTGTGGAAGGCAACGGCGGCGCGCACGTTCACCGCCCGTAGGGGTCGGGTACCCACAGGGTGGGCGCTGTCTCCA
>DATGQR010000285.1:0-4481 GCA_035304105.1 Thermomicrobiales bacterium
GAGATTCTCCGGGCCGAAGGCGACCTCGTCCTCGACGGTGAGCCCCAGGAAGTTGGCTTCCGGATCCTGAAAGACGATCCCGACGCTGGTAGCGATCTCGGTCACCGGGCTCCGCTTGGTGTTCGTCTCGCCGATCCATACGTCGCCGCGGATCGTGCCGCTGGTCTGTTGGGGCACCAGCCCGGTCAGCGCCAGGCAGAGCGTGCTCTTGCCGCCGCCAGTTGTGCCGATGATGCCCAGGAACTCGCCGGCCGGGATCTCCAGGCTTACGTCCTCCAGTACCCAGCCCTCTTCTGGTTCGGGCTTGCTGGGATCGAAGGGCGGGTAACGGTAGTGCAGATTCTCGATTCGGATCGGCGGCATGCGCGGTCCCGGCGGTCGTCACTCCAGCATCGGCGGGGAGATGCAGCGAGGCGCCCCGGGAGGGAGCGCCTCGGCGATCTAGCCCCTGGCTTGTAGTGTACCCGTCTCAGGCGGTCTGTTCCTCGACCCATCCGGGGTCGCCGCCCCAGCGCTGGATCGGCGGGTAAGCCGCGCGCACGGCCAGTGCGACCGGAATGCCAATGACGGCGCCGAAGCCGACCTGGAAGGTGTTTGGCCAGACGGCGGCCAGCGCGACGGCGAACGCCGTCTTGCCCTCTTCGCCGTCCAGCAAACCGGCCGGGATGAAGATCAGCATGTAGAGGAAATAACCGATCACCAAGATGGCGCCACCCACGATCGCGGCGATGATCATGCGGCGGATGTTGGACCGCCAGGCGATCAGGCCGGCGACGAAGCCCTGCAGGCCGTGGATCACCAGCGTGCCCGGCGCCCAGGCGCCGTAGCCCAGCGAGAGGTCGGCCAGGGCTGTGCCCAGCCCGCCGGCCACGAGCGCAACGATCGGGCCAAACAGGAAGGCCGCGACGAAGATCGCGATGTCGCCCATGTGGACGAACCCGCCGGGACCGATGCTGATCGTCACCGAGCGGGTCATCACGAAGGTGACGGCCAGCATGACGCCGGTAATCGCGATCATGCGCGCATTGAAGCCGCCGCCGAGCCCCAGGTCTTTGAGCGATACATGTCGCCCCATTGACTGTCCGGTTGCCATCTTCCTCAGCTCTCACTACGGAGACGTATCCCGCGATCCGGCAAACTTCCCCGGCCGGGCCGCGCTGATTGGACTCCCACCACCACAATTGGACCAATAGTGGCTGGCGTCATGAGCGGCCGTCAACTGCCAATTGGCATCATCCAACACCGGCATTCTGGCCGCGGCGTATCATTCCACCGGCAATCGGGAGGAGTTCGCATGAGCGGGAACGAGCGCGGCCAGGGACGGCGCGTCTTGATCGCAGGAGGCACTGGCTACGTCGGCGAGCACGTGCGCGAAGCCGTCCGCGAGCGCGGTCACGCGGTGCGACTATTGGTGCGCTCGCGCGATGAGGCCCAGGCGCTGGAAGCTGCCGGCTTCGAGACCGCGCTGGGAGATGTGCTCGACGCTCAGTCGCTCTTCGTGGCCATGGATGGCGTCGACGCCGTCATCAACCTGGTCGCGATCATCAAGGAGTCTGGCGACGCGACCTTCGAGCGCATCAATTTCGAGGGCACGGCGCACCTGGTAGATGCGGCCCGGCAGGCGGGCGCCGAGCGCTTCATCCAAATGAGCGCTCTCGGCGCAGATGACCTCCCCGACTACCCCTATCACTTCACGAAATGGCGCGCTGAGAATTATGTAAAGGATCGCATGCCGGCCTGGACGATCATGCGGCCTTCGATCGTCTTTGGGCCAAGCCCGGGGCGACACGTCCAGTTCGCATCGCAACTCGCCGACGTCATCCGCAAGGCGCCGATCATCCCGATCGCCGGTGACGGCCAGGCACGCTTTCAGCCGATCCACGTCAGCGACGTGGCAGCGGCGTTCGCTGCCGCTCTCGACGAGCCGGCCACTATCGGGCGGACCTACGAGCTGGGCGGACCCGACATCCTCACCTACCGTGAGATGGTCGATGAAATCGCGGCGGTCCTCGGCGTCGGGAGGCCGAAGGTGAATGTGCCGATCCCGTTGATCCGGCTGGGCATTGCCATCATGAAGCCGCTGCCCTTCATGGAACCGCCGGTCACCAACGAGCAACTGGCGATGCTCCAGCTCGAGAACTTCCCCGCTGGCGGCAACGACGCGCCGGCGCTGATCGGTCGGCCGCTGACTCCATTCAAGGGCAACCTCGACTACCTCCGTGATTACTCGGATTAGGTAGCCGGTCGCTGGTCACGCCGCCCACACGCTGTGGAGCCCTGCCGCCGTTCGGGCTCCCTGATTTCCTGGCCGGGGAACCCACACGACGCCGTGAGGGCGAAGCGGAGAGAACGTCCGGTGTCGAGCCTAGACGGAGACGTCGGCGTAGGCCTCGATCTCGACCAGCCAGCGCTCGTCGATCAGACCGGCCACAACGACCATCGTCGCGGCCGGCTGGATGCCGCCGAAATAGAGGCCGTGGGCGCGCCCGACCTCCAGCGCGTCGCTGGCGCGGGTGATGTACATGCGCGTCCGGTAGACATCGCTGAGTTTGCCGCCGAGTTCCTCGATGGCCGCGCGGATAATCTCCAGGCAAGCCACGGCCTGCTCGTAGGCATCGTCGCCGCCCACTGGCGAGCCGTCCGGTAGCGTCGGCGCGGTGCCCGACACCTCGATCCGGGTGCCAACCCGAATCGCTCTGGAGAAGCCAATCTCCGTCTCCAGCGGCCTGCCGGTCAACACCTTCGGACGATCACCCAGGAGATCCACCACCCGCTCCGATCTTGCCCGTTCAGTCGCAGTCGCGCGCTTCGTATTCACCACCTCTGTACCGAGAAGTGTATCCACTGCGCCTACTTTGGAACATCGACAGTCCCGTGACCAGCACCCAACAATCGAGTCGTCACGCCGGGAAACCATCATCCAGTTTCAGGTCGAGTTCGAAGCGATCCGGATCGGCATCCCTTTCTGCGACCTTCTCCCGGCACTCCTCTTCCCGCGCCGCGGCCGCGAGGCCAGTGTCCAGCATGAACGGTGTCGAGTCTGCCCGGTTGAACGGAGATGGGACGATGGAGATTACGGCGGGGTATGTCGGCCGCCTGGAGATGGCGCCGCCCGACGCGTCGAGCTCCGTGGACGCCGCCCTGGTGGCGCGCTTCTCGCGGCATCTGAGCGCGCACCTGCAAGCGCTCCAGGAGGTCCACGCACAGCTCGGCGCGGTCGCCACAGCGGCTGGGTTGATCTCCCGCGCGCTGGCCAGCGGGGGCCGCGTCTTCACTTGCGGAAACGGGGGCAGCGCGGCCGAAGCGGAGCATTTTGCCGCCGAGCTGGTCGGACGCTTTCGCTATGACCGCCGGGCGCTGGCCGCTTGCTCGCTCGCTTCGGACAGCGCGGCATTGACCGCGATCGCGAACGATTATGGCTACACCGATGTCTTCGCGCGCCAGCTCGAAGCGCTGGCCGGTCGAGGCGACGTGCTGGTCGCCATCAGCACCAGCGGCGAATCGGAGAACGTCGGCCGCGCCGCCAGCGTGGCGCGTCATCGAGACCTGGGAATCATCGCTATGACCGGGGCGGGGAAATGCTCACTCTCGCGCCGAGCCGACGTTGCGCTGCACGCGCCCAGCTCTGACACGCCGATCATCCAGGAAGCCCACATGCTCTTCAAGCACCTGCTCTGCGACGCCGTCGAACGCCAGCTTTGCCCGAACGGAGCAACATCATGAGGCCCGCAATCTTTCTGGATCGGGACGGCACCCTCGTCGAGGCCAGGCATTACCCGTCGACGCCCGAAGACCTCATCCTCTATGACGGCGTCGCCGACGAGCTTGCAAGGCTTCAGCGCGACGCTGGATGGGCTCTGGTCATCATCACCAATCAGTCCGGCATCGCCCGCGGCATGTTCGATCATGCCGCGCTGGAGGCGCTCCACGACGATCTCGAGCGCCGGCTGCGCGCCGCAGGCGTGCACCTGGACGGCATCTATTTCTGCCCTCACCATATTGAGGGCACGGTCCCCGAGTTCGCCGTCGTGTGTGACTGCCGCAAGCCGGAGCCCGGGATGCTCTTGAGCGCGGCCGCCGATCTCGACCTTGATCTCGAGGAGTCCTGGATGATCGGCGATATCCTCGCCGACGTCGAAGCAGGTAATCGCGCCGGTTGCCGCACCATCCTGGTCGATCTCGGGACGGAGGACGCGCCGGTCTCCCCAATCGAGGAGCCGGACTACACCGCGCGCGATACGCTCCACGCCCTGCAGATCGTCGCGGCCGCGAGCGGACTTGCGACCCAGGCGGAACTGAATTATGAGCCAGAGCGCTGGCGAGCCGCCGCGCTCCCGGCCCGGTAACCGCGATGGACATGCTGCTCAACGTGCCCACGGCCGGGGATGCGCTGGCGTGGATCGACTGTGCCCGCCGCTTCCGAGATGTCCGCGCGCTGGTGATCGGCGACCTGATGCTCGACCGTTATGTCGAGGGCTCGG
>DATGQR010000286.1:0-2380 GCA_035304105.1 Thermomicrobiales bacterium
TCAGCCCTGCGGGTGCAGCTGGCGCAGGGTGTGCACGATGCGCTGCGTGGTCGCGAGCGCGGTGAGCACGGCGAGCAGGTAGATCGCCTCGGGCAGCAGCCCGAACATCAGCCCGAACGCCACCAGGACCACGCGCTCGGCGCGGGTCACGATCCCTACCTTGCATTCCAGGCCGAGGCCCTCCGCCCGGGCCCGCGTGTAGCTGACCAGCAGCGAGCCGAGCAGCGCCAGCACAGCGACGGCCGCCGCGATCGACTGGCCGTGCGCGGCGAAATGATAGGCGATCGCGGCGAACACGACCCCCTCCGAGATGCGGTCCGCCGTGGAATCCAAGAACGCGCCGAAGCGGGTGGCCATCTTGGCCAGACGGGCGAGTACGCCGTCGAGCAGATCGAGGCCGCCGGCGAGCAGGTACATCAGGCCGGCGAGCAGCAGCTGGCCATCGACGATCAGCCACGCCGTGATCAGGTTGAGCAGGATGCCCATCAGGGAGACTTGGTTGGGCGTCACCCGGCAGGCCAGCAGCAGCCAGGCGAACGGTCGGAACAGATGGTCCAGCCCCGCCCGCAGGTGTGCCCGAATCGTCTCCATCCCATCGCCATCCATTCTGGGGGCTGCGGCGCCAGCCATTCTCGCCATTATCATAGATATGGCGTCGTTGCCAGACGGCCACATCCGTCCGGCGCCGGCAGTACCCCGGTCCGGGCGGATGGTCGCCGCGTCGTTCAGTTGCGCGCGCCCGGATAGAATTGCGGGTTGCGGAAGCGGAACAGCTCGCGGTCGAGGGAAACGCCGGTCTCTGGGCTTTCCAGGACCACGTGGGTGGCCAGGCCCTGGGGATCGATCACGGTCCAGCGCCGCAGCTCCAGCGGGTTTTCGGCGAACGACAGCTGGATCGAGCCCTGATCCGGCTCCTCGGTCTGCACCAGCGTGATGTGCAGCTCGCCGGCCGCACGTTGCACGTCGGTCACGGTGACGGCGCCGCTCAGGCGGACCTCGTCGGCGAGGAGGAAGCCGAGCGGGGTCGAGCCCTTCCGCAGATGGCTGACCTGGTCGAGTCGGCGGTCGTAGTAGATCACCCACCAGCCGTCGGAGATGATCAGGATGTCGCTCGGCGGATCGTAGTCGAGGCGCATCTTGTCCGGGCGCTGGTAGTAAAGCTCGCCGGTCACCGTGCGGCCGTCGGGATTGATCTGGACGAAGTCGGCCTTGAGCGTGGTGAGGTTGTTCAGATAGTCCTCGACCCGGGCCAGATCGCCAGCCTGCGTCGCCGAAGGCAGCGCCGCGATGCCCGGCGGGGCGCCGAGCAGCCAGGCGAGAGCGAGGCCGAGCGCGATCTGCCGCAGAGCCGAGACGGCCCGGCCCCTACCACGACGAATCACGGCCGTCCTCGTTCTGGGCACCGCCGATCAGCACCTGCCGGCGTCCGACGTGGTCGGGCGGGCTGACGTGGCCCTCGGCCTCCATGCGCTCGATCAGGCGGGCGGCGCTGTTGTAGCCGATGCGCAGGCGCCGCTGCAGATAGCTGGTCGACGCCTTGCCCTCCTGCGCGACGATCTGCAGCGCCTGGGCGTACTGGGCGTCGTCGCCGTTGCCGTTCTCGCCGATCGGCAGGCCGAGCGCGCCGCCCTCGGCCTCGAGCGCGTTCTCGTCGGTCACCGAATCGACGTAATCGGGCTGGCCCTGGGCGCGCAGGTAGTTGGCCACCTGCTCGACCTCCTCGTCGGTCACCAGCGGCCCGTGGATGCGCGTGATCCGCTCGCCCGGCATCATGAACAGCATGTCGCCCTGGCCGAGCAGCTGCTCGGCGCCCGGCTCGCCGAGGATCGTGCGGCTGTCGATCTTGGAGCTGACCCGGAAGCTGATCCGGCTCGGCAGATTGGCCTTGATCACGCCGGTCAGCACGTCGACCGAGGGGCGCTGGGTGGCGACGATCAAGTGAATGCCGGCGGCGCGCGCCTTCTGCGACAGCCGCTGGATCGCGGCTTCGATCTCCTTGCCCGCGGTCAGCATCAGGTCGGCGACCTCGTCGACCACGACCACGATCAGGGGCAGGCGCACCATCTCGATCGGCTGCTCCTCGAACACCGGCACGCCGGTGCCGGGCTCGAAGCCGGTCTGCACCCGGCGCGAGAGCTGCTCGCCGCGCTCGATCGCGTCGCCGATGCGCCGGTTGAAGGCGAACACGTCGCGCACGCCGAGCTGCGACATCAGCCGGTAGCGCTCGTCCATCTCGCGGACCACCCACTTCAGGGCGACCACCGCCTTGTGCGGCTCGGTGACCACCGGGGTCAGCAGGTGCGGAATGTCCTGGTAGACCGACAGCTCGATCACCTTGGGGTCGATCAGGATCAGCTTGCACTCGTCCGGCGGCAGCCGG
>DATGQR010000287.1:0-2823 GCA_035304105.1 Thermomicrobiales bacterium
TTCCTCAACAGAGTGTCAACATGCTCTCGCGAATGCGTGACAGCGCGAAAATTCGCTGGCGAGCCGTTCGGGCGGTCGCCATAATCCAGAGGAGGCCGCCGCTCCAGGTCGCCGGGAGGAGGCACAGCGATGGAGCAACAGACGACCGTGCTGGTGGTCGACGACGAGCAAGACATCGTCGATCTGATGCGCGACTTCCTCGAAGCCGAGGGCTACGCCGTCCTGACCGCCTTCGACGCCCGCGAGGCGCTCGCCCAGCTCGAACGCAATTCGATCGATTGCCTGCTGCTCGATGTGATGATGCCGGGACAGTCCGGCTTCGACCTGTTGCGTGAAGTCCGCGAGCGCGGCGACGTGCCGGTGCTCTTCCTCAGCGCGAAGCAGGAGGACCGCGACAAGATCCGCGGGCTGGCCCTGGGCGCGGACGACTACATCGTCAAGTCGGCCACGCCGACCGAGGTCGTCCAGCGCGTCAAGGCTGTCATGCGGCGCTACCGGCGCGGCGGGCCACAGGCTGAGCGCCCGCGCCTGGAGTTCGGGCGGCTGGCGATTGACCTGCGCGCACGCGAGGTGCTGGTCGACGGCGAGCCTGTCTCCTTCACCCCGCGCGAGTTCGAATTGCTGCAATTGCTGGCCGAGCATCCCCGCCAGGTCTTCACCCGCGATCAGCTCTACGAGCGCTTCTGGGGCGAGTACGGCGACCGCCACTCGCTGACCGTCCACATCGCGCGCATCCGCGAGAAGATCGAGGAAGACCCGTCCAACCCGGCGTACATCACGACCGTCTGGGGCGTCGGCTACCGCTTCGAGGGCGAGCCGGCGCGATGAGCGACCCGGCTCACCGCCGCCGCACCCTGCCGATCCGTCGCTGGCTGGCGTTGGCGCTCCTGGCCTGTTTCCTCGTCCCGTTCCTCGTGACTGGCCTGCTGGTCTTCCACTTCGCCGGCGTCGGTGATGCCGATGAGGGCGTCGAGGAGGCGCGCAGCGTGCTGCTGGACGGCCGCGAGCGCTGGGACGATCCCGCCTGGCAGGCCGTGGCGCAGGCCCGGCTGGCAGAACTGGACGCGGACTTCGTGCTGCTTGCCGGGGGCGAGGAGACCTACCGCAGCGACGTTGACCAGTTCGTCGATGAGGACGGCGACCAGCAGCCCCGGCGCGTGGAGCACATCGTCGTGCCGGGCACCGACCGCTCGGCGCTGCTGTTCACCGAGTACGACACCGGGCCGCCGGACGGCATCTGGATGGCGCCGATCGTGGCCCTGTCGGCGCTACTTCTCACCCTCACCGTCATCGGCTGGTTCCTGGGGCGCACCGTCGTCGGGCCGCTCGGTGCAACCAGCGAGGCGGCTCGGCAGATCGCGACCGGCGACCTTGACGTCTCGCTGCCCTCCTCGCAAGTGCGTGAGGTCAACGAAGTCAGCTCGGCGCTGACGCTGATGAGCAGCGAGCTGCGCGCCTCGCTCGAGCAACAGGCCGAGCTGGAGCACGAGCGACGCATGTTCGTCGGCGCGGTCGCCCACGATCTGCGCACGCCGCTCTTTTCGCTGCGTGGTGCGCTTGAGGGCCTGGAGACTGGCCTGGCCGATACGCCGGAGAAGCGCGCCCGCTACGTCGCCATCGCCCGCGAGAAGGCCGAAGCCCTGGAGCGGCTGATCAGCGACCTGTTCGACTACACGCGCCTGGAATACCTGGACCAGACCCCGAAGCGCGAGCCGCTGGATCTCGCGGCCCTGATGCGCCGGTTGGTCGAGGGCGCGCTGCCGCAAGCCGAAACCAAGGGCATCGATCTGAAGCTGGTCGCCCCGAGCGACCCCTGCATGGTGCGCGGCGACGAGCACCTGCTGACGCGCGCCATCGCGAACCTGCTCGACAACGCCCTGCGCTTCACCCCGCCGGGCGGCACGGTGCGCGTCGAGTGTGCCAACGGTGCTGGAGACGTCAGCTTCACGGTGCGCGACAGCGGCCCCGGCATCCCGCCGCAGGACCTGCCGCACCTCTTCTCACCGCTCTACCGGGGTGAGTCCTCGCGCAACCGCAACACCGGCGGGGCCGGCCTTGGCCTGACCATCGCGCGCCGCATCCTCCGCGCCCACGGCGGCGACCTCACCGCCGCCAACCACCCCGACGGCGCCGTCTTTACCGCGACACTCCCGGCGCGCGCGCTGACCGGGCTGCCATAGCTACACTTCGCCATCAGTCGTTGTCGAGGTCGGACGGGCTGCCTGCTGCGTGATGCTTTCACCGTTCATGAACGCTGTCAGCTCTTTCATTCCATCATGAAGAACAAGCGAGGTACCCCCTGCGGCCTTCTTCTTGATGAATGCAACGTTGGTGAGGGGAGACAAATATTCGCTCCGAGATCCCTCTCGACGTGCGTCCGGTCGTGCGGTCGGAGGGGCCAGATATGTGTCGATGCTGTGTGGACAGATGATGCGGAAGACGGTGTAAGACCTGACTTGATGCATGAGGCGAAGCCGGAGCTTCGGCCAATCGCTCCGGCAGAGAACACGTCCACTAGACCAGATTGCGATTTGCCTGACCGTTCAGAAGCATCGCACTCGGTGGCGCTGACCGTCGAAGAGACGCTCTACTACAGCCAGCAGGCCGACATGGTGATGCTGATTCCCGGGATGGAGCGCGTCGACGGCCGCACCGTGCGTTGGGAGAGCCCGACCGCCCTCGACGCCTACCGCACCTTTATCGCCACCGCGCTCATCGCCGGTCATCCCGCGGTGGCCGGGCGCTGAGGATGTCGAGGGCGTCGTCTTTTTCGAGGAGCTTGCGCTCCTCCGGCGTGCTGGGCAAGACGTTCTCGATGTAGGA
>DATGQR010000288.1:0-3372 GCA_035304105.1 Thermomicrobiales bacterium
CTCCGGCCACGACGTGCGCGCCGTCGCCGACCTGCAGGCGTCCGGGGATCTGCCGCTGCGGGTGCGCTACTGGGTGCATGCCGGCCGCCACATGGAGCTGGACGAGCTGTTCGCGCTGGGGATCAAACCCGGCTTCGGGGATGAGATGCTGTCCTACGGCGGAGTGAAAGCCTTCATCGACGGCTGCTGCCACGACGGCTACGGCAACAAGGTCTGGGATCTGAAGTGGACCCGCGAGCAGCTCGACGAGTTCGTCTGCCGGGTGCATGCCGCCGGCCACCAGCTCTGGATGCACATCAACAGCCAGCCGTCGATCGACTTCGGGCTGGACGCCTACGAGCGGGCCCTGGGCGAGCGTCCCGGCCCGCACCGCCACCGCCTGGAGCACAGCGCCGACTTCGCCGTCGAGGACGCGCAGATCCAGCGGCTGAAGCGGCTGGGGATCGGCGCCGTGACGACGCCGCAGTTCATCTACAGCCAGGGCGACACGATGGGCGACCGCTACCCGCGGCCCTTCAAGCTGCGCAGCTTGCTCGACGCCGGCCTGGAGGTGATCGGCTCCAGTGACTCGACCGGCACGGTGCCGGACGGCATCACGCCGCTGTTCAACATCGCCTGTGCCGTAACGCGCCGCACTCAGCGCGGCAACATCTACCACCCCGAGGAGGCCGTCACGGTGGAAGAGGCGCTGAAGATGTTCACCATCTGGCCGGCGCGCTGGGCCTACGAGGATCATCTCAAGGGCACGATCGTGCCCGGCAAGCTGGCCGACTTCGCCGTCCTCTCCGCCGATCCCTTCGACGTCGAGCCCGAAGCCCTCTTCGACCTCCAGGTCGACGCCACGATCCTCGGCGGCGAGGTGGTCTTCACTCGCTGAGACCCTGTGGCGCAGGTCCCACTCGGATCGTCCGTTACCGTTTTTCGCACGTCGTTGATCGGGCTGCTCGCTGTGTGTCATGCCGCTGGTGCTCGATGGCGTCGAGAAATCACGATGATGAGCCACTGAATAACTCGATTGCGGCGAGTCGAGGGCTGCCGTAGCGTGCGAATGGATCCGACAGGAGATAGTCAGACGCTACGCAGCCGAAGGGACGAGCCGCCATGCAGGCATTGCGCAAGCATTTCACCAGCGTTTACCGACCTCGGCTTCTCGCTCGTGGTCATCGCCGCCGTGTTCGCGGGCGGGCTGGGCCTGGGCGTTGGTATGGGGCTGCGGCCGGCCGATGCCGGGAGCGGCGAGGAGATTCATGGCTGCATCAACAGGTACACCGGCGCGCTGCGGATTCTCTCCGGCAACGGGCAATGCACCAGTGTCGAGCGGCCGCTGAGCTGGAATCAACAGGGCCCGAGCGGCCTGCTTGATATTCAGGTCGTGCGCGAGAGGACCATCATCAACACCGAGGAAGAGGTGTCGCACGGCGTCGAGTCCGTCTTCGCCTACTGCCCGGAAGGCTATCGCGTGATCGGTGGCGGAGCGGGCGGCGTGGGCAATTTCGCGGGGTACGACAGCTGGTTCGTGGACCTTAGCGGCCCGCGCCTGGCCGACGAGTACGGATCGCAGGGCGTGGACAGCTGGTTTGCGAGCTACAAGATCACTGAGAGCGACTATCCGGTCGAGGGCGAATACAGTTTCGAGTCGGTCGCGATCTGCGCGCTGACTTCGAACTAGGCATGTATCCGCATCTCCCTGCCACAGAGAGCGGCGCCCGATTGTGGGGCCGCTCTTCCTGTTGGGCGCGAGCCGGTCTCAAGCGCTGGCTGGCGGCAGGTAGGTGCGGTAGGCGCAGACTTCCCGAAAGCCCATGCGCAGGTAAACGGAGTAGCCCATCTCGGTGGCGGTCAGGATGGCCGTGGGGCAGCCGCGCTGGCGGCCCTCCTGAGTGGCGGCCCAGGTCAGCGCCTCGCCATAGCCGCGCCGGCGCCAGGGTTCGAGCGTCGTTACCCCGAGAATCTCGCAGACGCCGGGGAAGCAGGTCAGCCGCGCCGTCGCGACCGGTTGATCGTCAACATAGCCAACGAACAGGGCCACACGCGGATCGGTCGCGGCTTTCAGGCTCGGGATCCACTCCCGGTTGCCGGGCACCACGGTCATGAAGTCCTCGTACCCCCCATCGCTCGTCACCGGCCGGATATCAAGTTCCGGCGGCGAGGCCGGCGCGTCGGGGATTGGCTCGAGAACCATCGCGATCTCTTCCTCGTCCAACCGCCAGCCGTCGGCGCGCAGGCGCTCCTCGACCGGCGCGGCCGTCTCCGACTCGACCAGCACGGCGAAGCCGGCGTCGCCGTAGAAGCGCCGGGCCGCCTCGAAGAAGTCCTGTGGCGTGACCGGGCCGTAGACGATCGCGACGTTGCCGTCGACATCGTCGCCTTCCGAGAGCAGCGCGAAGTTGTCGTGCGGCTCCCAGCGCTCCTCGATCCACTCGCGGTAGGGCGTCAGCGGAGATGGCTCCAGCAGCGGGATGCGGACCAGCGCCCTCGAATCCTCCATCAGCGGTGCCTGCCTCTCGCTACAGAGAACGAGAAACGGGCTGCCAAGCGCGAAACCCGTGCCGGGCAGCCCGTCATTGCTTGTCGCTCTTCAAGCGCGATGACTAGTCGTCCTCAGCCGGTGACTCGACCTGCGCGCTGGACAGTGTGGCGGCGATCAGCGGGACGCCGGCCGCCTCGACCTTCGCGGTGAAGGCGGCGACATCGTCCTCGATCAGCCGCTGGACCTGGTAACGCACCGAGGTCAGATCCTCAGCCAGGTTGCCGTAGACCTCCTGGGCCTGGGCGGTCGGCGCGTGGTCGGACTCGTCGATCGCCGCCGAGAGCACGCCTAGCTTCTCGCGCAGGCCGTTCTCGCCGCCCTTGCGCGAGGCGATCTCCGAGATGCGTAGCCGGTCCTCCAGCGCGGCGATCTTCCCTGAGAGCTCCTCGGCCATGCGAGTGATCTCCTCGTCTCCGGCGCGCTCGGCCCAGTCATTGGCCTGGGCGCGGACTTGCTCAAGCGCGTTGAGCGCCTCGTGTGCCTCGGAGATGCGGTCGCGGATGGCGACCTTGAGCTCGTACTGCGCCTTGAGGTCGTCCGCGGTGATCGGTAGCCGCGGGTCGGGCAGGATCGCGAAGTTCTGCGCCTGCACCTCGTCGCCGACCTTCAGTTCGACGCTGTAGTCGCCGGCCAGCACCTTCGGCGCCGTGCCGTCGAACATCCGCCGCCGGCGCGCCGGCAAGTTCTCGTCCGCCTTGCGCGGCGTCGGGCCTTCCTCGCGCATGTTCCAGATGAAGCGGTTGGGGCCAGCCTTGACCCGCAGCCGCTTGTCGCCCTTGCCCGCGGTCGAGAAACTCTTGACCGTCTGGCCGGCGCTGTCCTTGATCGTCAACGTGACCTCG
>DATGQR010000289.1:0-4894 GCA_035304105.1 Thermomicrobiales bacterium
CAACGGTTTCGATCACGAATCGCTACCCTTCTGACCCTCTGTGTATCGACTCGACAGGGTTACTGGTCAAGCTGCGACGTGTAGCTGGATTGTACCCCTTCGACCCCCCGGGCTGGCGTATCGGGCACTAGCTAATGGCGATAATCCGGGGTCTGAAATATGCCCAGAAGATCCGACGGCCAGTACGAGATCCAGGCTCGTCCGATGATATCCGAATAGGGGATGGGACCGAAACTCCGCGAGTCAGTCGAATTGTTGCGGTTGTCCCCCATCACGAAAACGTGCTCCTCGGGGATCAACAACTCAAAGTCGTCGGGCCGTCCCGGCCAGCTCGTCGACGTCGAGCCCAGGTACTCCTCGTCCAGCCGCTCCCCATTGATGTAGACGCTGCCATCGCGGATCGACACCCTCTCGCCGGGTAAGCCGATCACGCGCTTGATATACGGTTTGTCGGTCGAATGGATCGGCGGATCGAAGACGATGATGTCGCCACGCTGCGGAGGGTGCAGCGGGTAGATGATGTGCTCGCCCTCGCGATCGACGAAGGGCAGCACGTTGAGCACCTCGTTGAGGTCGAAATGGAAGTAGATCTGCCGGTTGACCAACAGCATCTGGCCGGTGTCCAGGGTGGGCTCCATCGAGAGGCCGTCGACCCGGAAATTGAGCACGACCGTGCGCACCGCCAGGAAGATCAGCAATGCCAGGACGAGCGTCTCGGTGATCTCCCAGAGGATGCCGCCGGAGCTGGATTCCTCGCGCCGCGCGACGGCTCCGACCTGCTGATCGGACGCGGCGAGCGGCTCCTCGTCGCTGATGAAGGTCGGATGGATACGGTTCTCGATGCTCGGTCGAAGCGAGCGGGTTTCGTCGCTCGGCGAGTGCGCCGGCTGTGGCGCATCGATGGGTGAGAAGGGTGACTGATCGTTGGTCATGCGTTCTCCGAGAGACTGCGCGTGCGCTCACGTTCGGCTGCGAGTATACATTCCATGGTGCACCTACCCGCGGCGGGGAATTGGTACTTTCTCTGCATTGGACTCAATTCCAGGCCGTGTATCCTCGGGGCATGACGATAGCTCGTCCGTGAATAACGGCTTCGGTCCACCTAATGAAACCCGGCTCAGTGCGCGGGGTTATGCATGATGAAGGCGGGCATATGACGAAAGCTTCGGCGCAAAAGCAAGATCAGCGGCGCGCCGGCGCCGGAGTCAGCCGGCCGAATCGCACCTTGCCGGCCGGCACCATCCTCGAGGGCCGCTACCAGATCCAGAAAGTCATTGGCCGTGGCGGCATGAGCACCGTCTATGCCGCGCGCGACCTGCGCTTCGGCCAGGTCGAGCGCATCACGGCGATCAAGGAGATGGTCGACGAGGATCCCGACCCTGGGACGCGCGCCCTGCGGCTGGTCAACTTCGAGCGCGAATCGGCGCTGCTGGCGACGATCGCGCACGCCGCGGTCCCCAAGATCTTCGACTATTTCTCCCAGGGTGGCTTGGTCTATCTGGTGCTCGAGTACATCGACGGCACCGACCTGGAACGCGGCCTGATGGCGCGCGGGCGCCCCTACCAGGAGGCGGACGTCATCCGCTGGACGCTGGAGATCGGCAGCGTCCTCCAGATGCTGCACAATTTCGAGCCGGACCCGATCATCTTTCGCGACCTGAAGCCATCCAACATTATGTTGCGAACCAGCGGCCAGATCGCGCTGATCGACTTCGGCATCGCCCGCATGTTCCAGGGGCGCCAGCGCGGCACGATGATCGGCACCGAAGGCTACGCGCCGCCGGAGCAATACCGTGGCATCGCCGACGCGCGCGGTGATATCTACGCGCTCGGCGCGACGCTGCACCACCTGATCACCAACTCAGACCCGCGCCAGGAGGCGCCGTTCACATTCCACGAGCGCCCGGTGCGCACGCTGAACCCTGAAGTCAGCGAGGAGTTCGCGGCGATCATCACCAAGATGGTCGCCTACCACCCCGATCAGCGTTACCAGACCATCGAAGACGTCATCGAGGACACTGAGGAGCTGCTGTACCGGCGTCGGCGCAAGGCAACTGAGATCCTGCCAGCCCCACAGGCCGCGCCCGATCAGGCCCCACCTGCGGAGGACGTTGGCGGCGAGGCGCCACCGCGGCCCCAGACCACCGTGTTCACCGGCCCGATCGACTCAGCGCCGCCAACCGGATTCGCGCGTCGCCGCTCGTCCCGCAAGCGGCCACCGCGCCGGCGCGACCGCCAGCACCACGAAATGGAAGGCCGCGTTGCCTGGCAGATCCCCACTGGCGACGAAGTGCGCGGCACGGCGCGCTGGAACGGGCGGTTGGCAGCCATCGGGTCGTACGATCGCTATCTGTACGCGATCGACCCGGCGGAGGGAACCGTCGCCTGGAAGTTCCCGACCGGCAACGGCGTGGTAGCCCGGCCGGCAGTGGCCGGGGGGCTCTTTATCGTGGGCTCGGAAGACGGCTCGGTCTACGGCGTCGAGTCGACGAGCGGCACGCTGCGCTGGTCCTGCCGCACCGGGCGCGCCGTGCGTTCCTCGGCGGCGGTGGACGGCGACCACGCGATCGTCGGTTCGGACGACGGCTCGGTCTACTGCCTGGAGGCCAGCAGCGGCGAGATCGTCTGGCGCACCCGGCTCTGGGGGCCGGTGCGCTCATCTCCGGTCATCGCCGGCGACACCGTGCTGATTGGCTCGGACGACGCCAACCTCTACGCTCTCGATCGCGAGACGGGCAGAACGATCTGGCGCGAGCCGAGTGGCGGGCCGGTTCGGGCCATTCCAGCCGTTGCCAGCGGGCGCGTTTACGTCACCAGCTGGTACGGCGTCACCTCGGCGTTGACGATCGATGAAGGCAAGCGTGTCTGGCAGCACGCGTTCGAGTGCGACGTCGCCTCATCGCCGGTTATCAAGAGTGGGCTGGTCATTCTGGGGCTCTCCGACGGCGCGCTGGTCGCGCTCGACCGCGACGACGGCACCCTGAAGTGGACCGCGCGCTTCGCGAATCAGATCACGTCGACGGCATTGGCCGGCGACACCACCTGCTACGTCGGCACGATCGACGGCGATTGCCTGGCGATCGACATCGCCAACGGCGAGCTGGCCTGGAAACACCGGATAGGCGGGCCGATTGTCTCCTCGCCGGTGCTGGCCGGCGACGTGATCGTCGTCGGCTCGGTCGACGGCCATATCTACGGCATCTCGCTCACCGAAGACGAGATTGCCGGCTTGCGTCAGGACCTGGATTAGAAAGGGCCACGAACATGGCAATTCGCGCGCTCATCCACATCATCAGCGAGGACCCCGTCCTGGGTGAGCTGGACGAGATGCCCGACCCCACGCACACCTTTCTGCGCGTGCGTAACGCCACCAAGAAGGACGGCAAGCCGCTCGACATGATCGACGCGCGCACGACGAGCATCGCCTATCCCTGGAGCCGGATCACCTACGTCGAGTTCTTCAATGAGGACACGCAGCGCGAAGTTGTGATGGGGTTCTTCCGCGAGAACGCCTGAGCGCAGCGCCGCTCGCGGCCGCTAACAGCGGGTACCAGAACGCCCCGGCAAATTGCCGGGGCGTTATCCATTTCCCACTGCGCTGGAAGTTGGAGCGGCTTAGAGTTCTTCCTTAGCCGGCTCCTGGGGCTTCGCCTGGGTCGTTGTGGTGGTCGTCGTGGTCTGCGAATCGATCTGCGCGGGCGGCGTGCTGCTTTCGACCTCGTCAGCGGCGCGCTGGCTCTCGCGGAACTCACGAATACCCTGGCCAAGCGCTCCACCAATCTGCGGGAGCTTACCCACGCCAAAGATAATGATGATGATGATCAGGATGATACCCAGTTCGAGCGGTCCTACTGGCATTGGATTGCCCTCCTACATTCTCAGCGCTGGCGGACCGACACCGCTCTTGCCCGCGCTGTTTGGACTCCGTGCTGTCCTCGCACCTCGGGACCGAAGCCCCACTCATTGCTACTTACGACACTCGGTCGATTCTGGACGTGTCCTGCTGCCGAGATTGGTATGAGTATACCTGTCGCAAGCGACCGGCGGCCGGGAAATCGTCCGGGAATCTACCCGAAGAAGACGGTTGCCACGATCGAGAGCGCGACGAAGACCGCCACCGCGCCGATCGTGAACTTGAAGATCGTCTTCTCAATACCGCGCCGCGTGTGATAGATCGAGCCCGAGTCGCCACCAAAGGCGCTGCCGAGCCCGGTGCCACGCGACTGTGACAGGATGATCAGAATCACGCCGACGGCGACGAGAATCTGGGCGATGTCGATAGCTGTCTGCAACTGTCTCTCCCCGCTGCTTCCGGCGAGCCTCAACCCGAATGCAAACTATACCGCAGCCAGCCGGCCGGCTGCCTCTACCAGCGTCCCGAATGACCCCGCATCCAGGCTCGCTCCGCCGACCAGACCGCCATCGACGTCCGGGCAGGCGAACAGTTCCTCGACGTTGGCCGGCGAGACGCTGCCGCCATAGAGCACGCGCACCTGACCGCCCGGCTCGCCGTAGCGCGCCGCGAGCCACTGGCGCACGGCAGCGCACATCTCCTGCGCATCCTCCGCCGAGGCGGCCACACCAGTGCCAATCGCCCAGACCGGCTCATAGGCGACGACCAGCAAGTGCAGCATGCCGGCGTCCACTCCGGCCAGGCCGCTCGCCAGCTGGCGCTCCACCACCTCCTGCGCGCGCCCGGCCTGACGCTCCTCCAGCGTCTCGCCGACGCACAGATAAGCCGTCATGCCAGCCTGCTGGATGGCCTCGACCTTTTTGCCGACCAGCTCGTCTGACTCGCCGATCACATGCCGACGCTCGCTGTGGCCGGCAAGCACCGCGCTGCACAGCTCGGCCAGCGCGACCGGGGAGACCTCGCCGGTGAACGCCCCGGCCG
>DATGQR010000290.1:0-5927 GCA_035304105.1 Thermomicrobiales bacterium
CATGCCGGCCTCGCGCGCCGCGGCGGCAAGCTTTTCCACGAACAGGGAGCTGGGGATCGAGACACGGTCGGCGTGGATCTTCGCCATGTCGTCGACGGTACCGCCCTGCAGCTTTTCTAGCGCGCCGTAGATGCGCTGGGCGCGGCTCGGCGGGGCGAAGTCGAGCGCGATGTAGTGGGGGTAGTCATCGCCGACGATGCGGTTGTTGGCGGTCGCCACCCAGCCGGTCTCCGGGTTGCGCGAGCGCGGCAGCTCCTCGAACGGGACGATCCCGGTCCAGTCATGCTCGCCGCTCCAGCCGGGCACCGGCAGCCAGCCGTTGGCGCGCGGGCGCACCGGCAGCTGGCCGCGGGTGAGGTAGGCGATGTTGCCGTGGACGTCGGCCATCACCAGGTTGTTGCAGGGGTCGACCCAGTCGCGCATGGCCTCGTTCAGCTCATCGACCGAGGTGGCTCGCAGCATCGGCAGCAGGCATTGGAAGCCGGCATTTGGCCCGACCAGCGCGGAGTAGCGGAACGAGATCGCCGTGCCGCCCAGGGGATCTCCGAAGATGACCGGGCCGTTGCGCGTCTCGACGATCTCGACCTCGACGGGCTCGGCGTCGCGCACCAGGATTTGCTCGGTGCGGTGCTCGGCCTCGACCCACTCGCGGTTGTGCTCGTAATGGTAGGCGCGGTTGGGGTGGAAGTGCTCGACGTAGAGGTCCTGGTAGTCGGCGCCGGCGTGAGTGATGCCCCAGGCGACGTGCTCGTTGTGACCGAAGTGTGGGAAGCCGGGCACGCCGGAGAAGGAGAAGCCGATGACGTCGAACTCCGGGCAGGCCAGGTGGTTCTGGTAGTAGACGTTGGGCACGTCCAGCGCGCGGTGCGGGTCGCCGGCCAGCAGCGGCTTGCCGGACGCCGTGCGGCTGCCGTGGACCGCCCAGTTGTTGCTGCCGGCATCCAGCTCGGCCAGGCGCGAGATGGCGTCCTTGCCGGGGTCAAGCTCAGCAATGTCGCGCACCAGACCCGCGTAGCGCTCGCCGGGCGGCACGATCAGCACTTCGCCGTCGTAGGCCTCGGCGCGCAGCTGCATGGCCAACTCCGGCCCGCAACCGACCAGCACCCGGGCGCGCAGCAGCTTTGACAGCCCGGTGCCCATCAGGATATGGCGCACCTTGAAGATCACGCAGGAGTGCCAGGGTTCCCACGGTTCGGGCTCGATGCCGGTGATCGCGTACTCGATCGGCAGCGTCTTGGTCGTGCTGATGAACGCGTTGACGCCAGCGGCGTAGGCGTCGAGCATGGCTCGCGTCTCGTCGTTGAAGTGCTCGTAGTCCACCCGCGCGCTGTCGCTGAGCTTGGCGCGCCGCGCGAAGCGGTCGAAGAGCAATCCGCTCTGCCCGACCACCTCCGACCAGCGGCCCATCGCCCTGCGGCGATCGAATTCCATCTGCCAGAGGCGGTCCTGGGCGTGCGCGAAACCCTGGGCGAAGAAGGCATCGTGCAGGCTGCCGGCCTTGATGTGCGGGATGCCGTACTGATCGCGCCAGATGTCCACCGGCCCTTCCAGTGCGCCGGACTCGATCGTCGACGTCAGATCCGGCAATGCTGCCCGCAGGTCATCAGCGCTCACATCGGTCTTCAAACTCATCCCTGGAATCTCCCTCGCTGCGCGGTGTTATCACCAAATGGTGGGGCATCATAGCCTGTAGCGCGGCGGGTTGGCTCGCATCATGATTGCGCGAGCGGTCCGCGCGGGGCAATGTGCCCGAACACATACTGGAAAGGACGGCGAGCGCCTATGCGTGGCGACTACAAGACGCCCGGTGGCAAGCTCGTGACTGTGAACTTCGAGGTGCGCGACGAGCGCCTCAGGAACGTGCAAGTGACCGGCGACTTCTTCCTCTACCCCGAGGAAGCGCTCGAAGACATCCGGTCCGCGCTGGAGGGACTGCCGGCCAGCGAGCCGGCCGAGAGCATCATCGCGCGGATCAACCAGGCGCTGCCCGAGGGCACGGAGATGGTCGGCTTCTCGCCCGAGGCGGTAGCGATCGCCGTAGAGAGGGGGCTGGGCCGTGACGACGCGTAGCGAGCACCCGCGGCTCTATCCGGCCGGTATCGAATCACGCTGGCGCGAGTACGAGTGGGAGATCATCCCGCCCACGCCGCTGGCGCCGGCGATGAACCTGGCGCTCGATGAAGTGATGACCAGCCAGGTCGGGCGCGGGGAGCGCAAGCCGCTGCTGCGCTTCTGGGGTTGGGCCGCCCCCTGCATCGTGATTGGGCGCTTCCAGTCGGTCGCCAACGAGATCCACATTGAACGCGCGAACGAGCTGGGCATCCAGGTGGTACGGCGCATCAGCGGCGGCGGCGCGATGCTGATCGAGCCGGAGAGCGCGATCACCTACTCGATCTACGTGCCGCTGAAGATGGTCGAAGGGTTGTCCTTCCCCGAGTCCTACGCCTTCCTGGACGGCTGGGTGATCGACGCGCTACGTGACCTGGGCATCGATGCCTGGTACGCGCCGCTCAACGACATCACCTCGGCCGGCGGCAAGATCGGCGGAGCGGCCCAGGCGCGACGCGACGGCGCGGTGCTGCACCACACGACCGCCGCCTACGACATGACCGCCGGGCTGCTTACCCAGGTGCTGCGTATTGGCCTGGAGAAGATCCGCGACAAGGGCCTGCGGAGCGCGGAAGCGCGCGTTGGCCCGCTGCGCCAGCAGACGCAGATGCCGCGCGACGAGATCATTGATCACCTCTACCGCTGGTTCGTCGACCTCACCGGGGCCACGCCCGCCGAGCTGAGCGAGGATGACCTGGCCGCGGGCCAGCGGCTGGTCGACGAGAAGTTCGGCACCGAGGAGTGGACTTACCTGCTGCCGTAGAGCCGCGACCAGCGTAGGCTGAACCTCCGACATCGGAGTGACCAGCCGCCGCCTGCCTCTATGGCTGGCGGTGGCTTGCGCCTGCCCGGAAATGCGAAGAACCGCTCATGCGGGTGTACGGCCAGCCTCGGTAGAATAGAGGTAGTTCCGCACATGGCGGGCAAATGACACTTGACTGAGCATTTTTTATGCCCTGGAGGTGGAAAACAGCGTGGCAGATTTCGAGGGCAAGATCTACGACATCGCGATCATCGGCGGCGGCCCGGTCGGGCTCTTCGCCGCCTTCTACGCCGGCATGCGCGGCGCCAGCACCATCATCGCCGACTCGCTCGAAGAGCTGGGCGGCGAGCTGATGGCGATTTATCCGGAGAAATACATCTATGACATCGCCGGGTTCCCGGCGGTGCTGGCCAAGGACTACGTCGAGCCGGCGATCGAGCAGGCGCTCTCGATGGGCGCCGAGGTCACGCTGCGCACCGAAGTCACCGGGCTGACTCGTGATGACGACGAGAACCTGATTTACCTGGACACGACCAGGGGCCGCATCGTGGCCCGCACGGTCATCATCTGCGCGGGCATCGGGGCTTTCGAGCCGAAGCGCCTGGAAGTCGAAGGGATCGAGCGCTTCGAGGGCGGCAAGGGCGTCCACTACTTCGCCAAGCGCATCGAGGACTTCCGCGACAAGCGCGTCCTGATCGTTGGTGGCGGCGACTCGGCAGTTGACTGGGCGGTGACGCTCGGTCCGATCGCCAAGCACGTCACCCTGATTCACCGCTCCAAGTTCCGCGCCCACGAGCACACGGTCAAGCAGCTGCTCGACGGCCCGGCGGACGTCTTCTTCCCCGGCTATGTGGCCACAGCCGTGCATGGCGACGAGCGCCTGGAAGCGGTGACCTACCAGAACACCGAGACCGGCGAGGAGACGACCATCGAGGTCGACGAGATGATTTGCGCGATTGGCTTCAAGGCGGATCTCGGGCCGCTCAAGACCTGGGGTCTGGAGACGGAGCGCAACCAGATCGTCGTCGACAAGATCACGATGCAGACCAACATTCCCGGCGTCTTCGGGGCCGGCGATATCGTGACCTATCCGGCCAAGTTCCGGCTCATCGCCACGGGCGTCGCCGAGGCGGTCACGGCGGTCAACCATGCCGTGATTCACTACAACCCGGACGCCCGTCTGGACCCCGGTCACTCGACCAATATCATGGAGAAGAAGGCACGCGAAGCCGAGAAGGCCGCCCGCGCCCGCGAGGCCGTCGCCGCCAGCGACGACTAGCCGGGACGGTAGCGCCGTACTTCACACGTCCGCTAACCATTTGAGGGGTGGAGCCAGACTCCACCCCTCATGCTTTGCGCCGACGGATCGAAGTCAGGAAATCTCAATCGACCTCAGTGGGACGACGCGGGTTGGTTCAGCTGAAACCCGCGGGCTGTTCATCTGGCGGCAAGCCCAAGGGGTACCCCTTTCGCCCGCCGCCAGATGAATTCGCGATGCGTGGAGTGCCCGTGAGTGCCGCGCTGCATCACCGGCGGTTGCCCGGCGTGTAGGCGATTTCCAGCCGCTGGCAGCAGTCCCGCAGCGTGTCCTCGATGAATTCCGTCTTGGCCAGGGTGTAGACGAGCCGCGTCTCGCTGCTGGCGCCCAGCTCGCGCTTGAGGCGCGCGTACTGCGCGGACAGCTCCGGGTCGGCGCGTAGAGCATCTCTGAAAATCAACGTGCGCTGGGCCGCCCAGCTGCCGGCGCGCACGATGTGGATGTTGGCATCTCGACCCTGGCGCTTGCGTAGCGGCACGCGCACGTCGACCTCGTCGGCGTCGACCAGCCGGTAGCCGAGCGGGCCGAGCAGCTCGGCGTAGAACTCCGGCTCGTCCAGCGCCTCGACTTGCGCTTGCAGGTCGATGATTGGCTTGGCCGGCAGACCGGGGACGGCGGTGCTGCCGATGTGGTCGATGCGGGTGAAGAATTCGCCAGCGTGCTCCGCGAGGAGCGCGCGCTCAGCCTCGAACGCGGCCGCCCAGTCGGTCTGGGAGGGCGGCTGGACAATTTCCATTCGCATGGTCACTGTGCAAGCTCCAGGCTCTAGCCCCTTCGGGCCGGTTAGTATACACCCCGGTCTGGGACGGGCCGAGAGTCGATCGTACCGGGTAAGGCGGGAGCGGAGCGGTGAGCGAGAGCACGTTGCGTGTGGCGGTGTTGGGGGCCGGCGCGTGGGCGGAATCCGCCCATATCCCCGGCTGGCAGCGCGATCCCCGCGCCGAGGTCGTGGCGATCTGCGACCCGGTGCGCGAGCGCGCCGAGGGGTTTGCCCGCAAGTTCGACATCCCCGAGGCGAGTGACGACTGGCAGGCGCTTGTCGGGCGGCCGGACGTCGACGTGGTCGATGTCTGCACGCCCTCGCACACTCACTTCGAACTGTCCTGGGCGGCGCTGGAGGCGGGCAAGCACGTGCTTTGCGAGAAGCCGGTCGCCTTCGATTACCGCGATACCCGGCGCGCCGCCGAGCTGGCCCGCAGCAAAGGCCTGAAGACCAAGCTGGGCTTCACCTTCCGCTACAGCCCGGGCGTGCGCTACGCCTGGTCGCTGATTCAGGACGGTTTCGTCGGCCGGCCTTTCTTCTTCAATGGCTACGAGCAGAACTCACAGTGGCTCGACCCCAACGTGCCCCTCCGCCAGGTCGATCTGGATGCCGACCAGTCCGAGATCCAGGTGTCCTCGCTGGAGGGCTACGGCGCGCCGGTGATTGACATCGGTCACTGGTGGGTCGGCGCGGATTACTCCCGCGTGGTCGGCACGCTGCGCAACTTCATCCCGGCGCGCCGCGTGCGTGACGCTGGCAACCAGATGATGCGTATGAACATCGATGACGGGGCGCTCTACCTGGCCGAATACGCCAACGGGGCCATCGGCTCGATTCAGACCAGCTACGTGACGATCGGCAACTACCCCGGCATCGAGGCGCGCATCCACAGCGAGCGCGGCGCGATCATCTGCCGGCTGGTCGAGGAGTTCGGCGTGGCCGAGACGATCAAGGTCGCCACACCGGACGACGTC
>DATGQR010000291.1:0-6351 GCA_035304105.1 Thermomicrobiales bacterium
TTACATCCCGAACCTTCCCCGCCTCGCGCGGCTAGCGCGTTCGGCCGCCCGCCAGGTCCAGCCCGGCCCCCGCCCAGGCGACGACGCCGCCATCGAGGACGTGGAGGTCCGTCTTGCCGGCCCGCGCCAGCAGGTCGCGCGCCACCTGTGCGCGGGCGCTGCTGCGGCAGACGAGCAGCGCGGGGCCAGTGATGCTCGCTGCGATGTCGCGCGAGCGGCGGGCGATCTCGGCGAGCGGGATGTTCTGACTGCCCGGAATATGCGCCGCGGCGAACTCCTCGGACGTGCGCACGTCAATCATCTGGATGTCGGGGCGCTCGCGCAGGAGCCGGGCTGCCTGTCCGATGTCGATGGTGGCCGGCAGCGTACTGTGATCGATCACGAATCCTCCTCCGAGTTGGGGTGAGATGGAGCCCCGACGGGCAACTCCACGACGGGGTGATCGGGGCGCCGGGCGCGCCCTACGACTGTTTGATGCGTCCGGGCGGCCAGCGGTTACCGATTCCGGGCAGGAACGGCCATAACCGGGGCGCTTGCAGTCTTGATCTGGAACGGGAACTTAGAGCTCGGCCGTCTGGCTGAGCTTCTCGCGCAGCGCGGCCCGGGCGCGGTGCAGCCGGACTTTGAGCGCTGATTCGGAGATGTCCAGCGCCTCGGCCGCCTCCCGGGTCGAAAGCTCCTCGAGATCGCGCAGGACGAGCGCCGTCCGCAGCGTTTCCGGCAGTTGCATGATGGCCTGGCTCAACTCGTCGCCGAGCTCGCGGTCGAGCACGGCCTCCAGGGGTTCCTCGGCGTTATTGACCAGCATCAGCGGGAGCTGGGTGCCCTCGTCGCTCGGATCGATCTGAAGGCGCTCCGGGCGGCGCTTGCGCAGGCGCATGAGAGCGGTGTTGACGACGATGCGGTGGAGCCAGGTGCGCAGCGCACTCTCGCCGCGAAAGCTATCCATCTTGGCGCAGGCGGTGATGAAGCTCTCCTGGACAATGCCCTCGGCCTCGTCGGGATCGCCGACCATCCGCAGGGCCAGGCGGGTCATTGACGGCGCGTACCACTTCATGAAGCAGGTACAGGCCAGCTCCTCGCCCTGCCGCAGTCCGGCGAGCAGTTCGCGGTCATCCTGATAGACCGTGAGGTCAATGTCCCATGGTTTTTCGGGCGGCGCCACCGTCGCTCCGGCTCTTTCATCGGTATGGCAAGCAATGTAACCTCGCGCCTTGGCGTTGCATCTACTATATCGAACGGCCCCCCGGCGGCCGGCCGGTTTGACGCGGCCGGGGTGCGGCGATGACAATAGCGAGTATGCGGTTACTGCCCGGATTGTCGCCAGTGTGGCGCTCTCGGATGTGAGACGCGCGCGAGCTTCGCCGTCGGGTGCCGAGACGTGTGGATCATGAGGAGGAATCACCGTGCTATTGCGCTTGCTTTATGATCAGAAATTGGCCCAGGCTAGCTACTTCGTCGGCTGCCAGGCGACTGGCGAGGCGCTCGTCATCGACCCCAACCGCGACATCGATCAGTACCTCGCGCTGGCCAGCAGCGAGGGCATGCGGATCACGGCCGTCACCGAGACGCACATTCACGCCGATTTCGTCTCCGGCGCCCGCGAACTGGCCGCGCGCACCGGCGCGCAGCTCTACCTCTCCGACGAGGGCACCGAAGACTGGAAGTACCAGTTCGCAGACGAGGCCGGCGCCACGCTGGTGCGCGACGGCGACGAGTTCTGGGTCGGCAACATCCGCCTGGAGGTGCTGCACACGCCCGGCCACACGCCCGAGCACATCAGCTTCCTGCTGACCGACACGGCCGGCGCGAACGAGCCAATGGGTATCTTCACCGGCGACTTCGTCTTTGTCGGCGACGTCGGGCGGCCGGACCTGCTGGAGACGGCGGCCGGCTACGTTGGCACGATGGAGGCCGGGGCGCGCACGCTCTACCAGTCTCTGCAGCGTTTCAAGGAGCTGCCGGACTACCTGCAGGTCTGGCCGGGCCACGGGGCGGGCAGCGCCTGCGGCAAGGCCCTGGGCGCCGTGCCGCAGAGCACGGTCGGCTACGAGAAGCTCTTCAACTGGGCGCTGAATATCGGCAGCGAGGATGAGTTCGTCGCCGCCGTCCTCGAAGGCCAGCCCGAGCCGCCCTTCTATTTCAAGGAGATGAAGCGCGTCAACAAGGAGGGGCCGGCGCTGGTGGCCGATAAGCCGCTGCCGCCCCGCCTGCCCGACGAGAGCATCGACCAGCACCTTGCCGACGGCATGCCGATCGTCGACATGCGGCCCCCGCTGGCATTCGCTGGCGGGCACATCCCGGGCACGCTCAACATCCCCTACTCGAACTCCTATCTCACCTGGGCCGGCTGGTTGCTGCCGTACGACCGCCCGTTCGCCCTGATCCTCGACGAGCGCGACGTCGAGTCGACCGTCAAGGATCTGCAGCGCATCGGCCTCGACGACGTCGCCGGCTACTGGACCCCGGAGGTCATCGACGCCTGGGCTAGCGCCGAGCCGGAGCGCGCCCTGCAGACGATCGAGCTGGTGTCGCTCGAGGACGTCGAGCGGTCGCTCGAAGCTGGCTTGGTGACCGTCCTCGACGTGCGCGGCTCGACCGAGTACCAGGAGGGCCACATTCCGGGAGCGCTCAGCATCCCGATGGGCTACATCCCGCGCCGTCTCGATGAGATTCCCACCGACAAGCCGGTGGTCGTGCACTGTCAGACGGGTGTGCGCTCGTCGATCGCCGCCAGTGTCCTGCAGCGGCTGGGGCGCGAGAACGTGTTGAACTACATGGGCAGCTTCGCGGAGTGGTCCGGGGCCGGTAAGCCGGTCGAGCAGGGCGCTCCGCAGCGCGAGCCGGTCTCGGCGGACTAGGCGGCCCATCCTCGCGGGCGGCCGTTCCCCCGGTCGGCCGCCCGTGAATCCCACTTTATCGGCAACGACGTGACGACGTCTCGCGGCGGGTTCGAGCGTGCCCGCCGACGGGCTCGCCATCCCTGAAACGCGACGCATGAGCAGGCCAACCACGCCATCCCCAACTCGCGCGCAGCTGGCGCGCTATATACCGGCGCTCGCCTGGATCCGGGCGTACCGGCGTGATGATCTTCCCGGCGACCTGTTGGCCGGGGTCATCGTCGCCGTGATGCTGATCCCGCAGGGCATGGCCTATGCGGTCCTGGCCGGGCTGCCGCCGGTCGCCGGCCTGTACGCCTCGACGGTGCCGCTGATCCTCTATGCCCTGTTCGGTTCCTCCCGGCAGCTCGCCGTCGGCCCGGTCGCGATCGTCTCGCTCCTGACGCTGGCCGGCGTCGAGCAGCTGGCAGAGCCAGGATCGGCGAGCTTCGCCGGGTACGCACTGCTGCTGGCGCTGATGGTGGGGCTGATTCAGCTCAGTCTCGGGCTGGCGCGCGGCGGGGCCGTCGTCAAGTTCCTGTCGCACGCGGTGATCAGCGGCTTCACGTCGGCGGCCGCGATCGTCATCGCCTTGAGCCAGATCAAGAACCTGGCGGGCATCGACGTCGGCCGTCACGAGAACGCGCTGCTGCTTGTCCTCGACACCCTCCGGAACATCGACGGCGCGCACCTGCCGACCCTGCTGATCGGCGGGGCCAGCGTGGCCGCACTGCTGGCGCTGCGGCGCTGGAATCGCAAGCTCCCCGGCGCGCTGATCGTGGTGGTTGCCTCGACGGCGCTGGTTTACCTGTTCGGGCTCGACCGGCAGGGCGTCGGGATCGTCGGGGACGTGCCGGCCGGGTTACCGACCCCCGGCGCGCCGGAGTTCGACCTGGCGGCCATCCGGGTGATGCTGCCGGCGGCGCTCACGATCGCCTTCATCGGCTATATGGAGTCGATCGCCGTGGCCCAGTCGATCGCGGCACGCGAGAAGCAGCGCGTCAGCCCGAACCAGGAACTGCGCGCGCTGGGCATCGCCAACATCGGCGCGGCGTTCTTCGGCGGCTACCCCGTCACCGGCGGCTTCTCGCGCTCCGCTGTGAACTACCAGGCCGGCGCGCGGACCGGGCTTGCGTCGCTGCTGACGGCCGGATTGATCCTCGTCACGCTGGCGTTCTTCACCGGACTCTTCTATTACTTGCCGAGCGCCGCTCTCGGGGCGATCGTCGTGGTTGCGGTGGCCGGGCTGGTCGACGTGCGGGAGCCGCTGCGCCTCTACCGCGTGCGCCCCACCGATGCGGCCTCGCTGGCGCTGACCTTCGCGGCGACGCTGGTGCTGGGCATCGAGTTGGGCATCCTCGCTGGCGTGGCCTTCTCGCTGCTGATCTTCATCTGGCGCTCGGCCCACCCGCATGCTGCCGAGATGGGCTACCTGCCGGACGAGAATGTTTTCCGTAACGTGGAGCGCTACCCTGAGGCGCGGACATTCCCGGAGGCGGTCATCCTGCGCATTGACGAGTCGCTCTACTTCGCCAACAGCGGCTTTCTCGAAGATCGCATTCGCCGGGCGCTCGACGCGCGTCCCGAGGCGCGCTGGGTGATCCTCGACTTCTGGTCCGTCAACGATGTGGACGCGGTCGCGCTGCAGACGCTCGAGGCGCTGATGGCCCAGTACCGCCTGAGCGGCCGCCGCTTCCTGTTCGCGGGGGTCAAGGGCCCGGTTCGGGATCTGATGCTGCGCGCCGGCTGGGGCCAGAGGGTCGGAGCCGACATGTGGCATCTCTCCGTCCAGCACGCGCTGGAAGCCGCCGGTATCGACTACCAGCAGGCTCCAGCCGAGCTCGCAATGACCGAGCCGCCCGGCGCCGGCGGCCGGCCGATAGCCCCCGGCGCCTCCGAGGCGGTAGGCTCTAGATGACGGCCAGCGCACCGGCCCCGGGGGATCCGGCGCGCTGGCGCCATTAAGGAGTTGCCGCCGAGGAATGAAGTGAGCCGTGATCGTCTCGCCTGACGGGGTGCCGAGTACAGCGCCGCATGGACGGCTAGCGAGGTTCGTGCCGGCCGCCCGCTGGCTGCCCAGGTATCGCCGCCGTGACCTGAGCGCCGATCTCTCGGCCGGCTTCATGCTGACGATCCTCCTGATCCCTCAGAGCATGGCCTTCGCCCTGCTGGCCGGGCTGCCCGCCAGCAGCGGACTCTACGCCGCCACGGTGCCGGCCATCATCTACGCCATCTTCGGCAGCTCGCGCCACGTCAACGTTGGCCCGGCCGCGATCATCTCCCTGCTGACCTTCGCGGCCGTCTCGACCGTCGCCGAGCCGGGCACCGCCCAGTACATCAGTTACGCCATGCTCCTGATGCTGATGGTCGGGGTCTTCCAACTCGCTCTGGGCCTGGCGCGCGCCGGGTTCATCGCGCGCTTCTTCTCGCAAGCGGTCCTGAGCGGCTTCACCTCGGCGGCGGCCATCCTCATCTCGCTCACTCAGCTGGAGAATCTGCTCGGCCTCGACATCGATGACGACGGCACGCCAGTCGAGACGCTGATCGAGGTCGCCCGCAAGCTGGGCACGCTCCACGCGGAGACGGCCGCGCTCGGACTCGGCAGCCTGGCGGTGCTGGTCGCCTACCGGCATCTCATCCCGCGGCTCCCGGGAAACCTGCTGTTGATCGCGGCGCGTTTCCCTGCGCCACTGGTGCTGGTCGCCGGTGGGACGCTGCTCGTCTGGGGCCTGGGGCTGGATGACGCTGGCGTGAGCATCGTCGGCGACATCCCGCGCGGGCTGCCCCGGGCGGCGATGCCCGAGTTCGAGCGCGACGCCATGCTCGCGCTGGCGCCCGGCGCGCTGACGATCGTCTTCCTCGGCTACGTCCAGTCGATCTCGATCGCCCGCACGATCGCCGCCCGCGAGAAGGACGTCATCGACGCCAACCAGGAGCTCTACGCCCTGGGGCTGGCCAACGTCGGCGGCGCCTTCTTCTCCGGCTTCCCGGTGACCGGCAGCTTCGCGCGCACGGCGGTCAACTACCAGGCCGGCGCGCGCAGCCAGATCTCCGGGCTGGTCGCCGCCGGGTTCATCATCCTGACGCTGGTGCTGCTGACGCCGGTCTTCTACTACCTGCCCAACGCCGTGCTGGCCGCGACGATCATCATGGCCGTCTCGGGGCTGGTGAATATCCGCGAGGCGCGCCACTACTTCAATGTCAGGCGGCTGGACGGGCTCACCGTCGCGGTGACCTTCGTCGCCACGTTGATCGTCGGCGTCGAGTGGGGCGTGATCGTCGGGCTGGTCTTCTCGCTGGCCGTCTTCATCTGGCGCAGCACCCAGCCGCACGCCATTGAGGTCGGCTACGTCGAGCTGGAAGACAGCTTCGGCAGCCTGGAGCGTCACCCGGAGGCGGTCACCTTCCCGAACACGCTGATCCTCAGCATCGCCGCGCCGCTCTACTTCGCCAACGTCGAGGAGCTAGGCCG
>DATGQR010000292.1:0-12696 GCA_035304105.1 Thermomicrobiales bacterium
ACGGCAACGAGATCGCCAGCCTGCCCTGTGACGAGGCTTCCGGCATCATTATCCTCGGTCGTGGCCAGAATGCCACGGTGCGCATCAGCGATCCCTACGTCCACCGGGTGCACGCCCACATGCGCTGGGACGCCAGCGTCGGGGCGCACATCATCGTCCACGGCGGCGGCGAGAACGCCACCTACGTCAACCGTCGCAAGATCCGCGCCCCGCTCACCCTCCAGTCCGGTAACCGCATCCGCCTCGGCCGCACCGAGCTGATCTATCGCATCCACTAACACCATCCCCCGGCGAGCCGGCGCGACTATGCGCACCACATTGCATTGGGATGGTCCGCCGGTTCACCCACCGTTGGGGCCGGGTATCCGCGGAGATGTAACAGGGCTTTATCCTTTCCGCCACGTCGTGCGCCCCGAACCAGGGCGACCGAGCCGATCGCCCTGATTACGACACCGTGCCTCTGACATGACAAGGATGCGATACCTCCTGACACCTCCACGGGATGATGACAGGTGGCACGTCCCTACAGGGGAACGACGCGATTCCCTGTGGGCGTCAGGTCACTACATGGGTGCTAATAAGGCAACGACCATTGATCGCCCGGGCGAGCGTGGGAAAGCTACGCTTCGGGCAGTTTCCAGACGGAGACGTGCTTGCGGCTCTCGGCGGTGAAGGGCTCGCGCTGCCAGTTCTCCCAGCGCTCGGTGAGTTCCATGCCGGCCATCTGCGCCATCAGGTCCAGCTCCGCGGGCCAGACGTAGCGGAACGGGATCGAGTTGCGGACCAGTTGCCCGTCTCGCACGCTGAAGTGGTGCGAGTAGAACTGCTGCGTGGCGAAGTCGAACTCGTCGATGTCCCACTTTGTGTCGCTGACGTTGTAGGTGTAGAAGCGCTGGCCCGGCGGGACCAGCCGCAATGGGGGAACACCAACCTCGATGACGAACGCCCCGCCCGGCGCGAGGTGCGCGGCGGCGTTGCGGAAGCAGGCCACCTGCTCGGCCTGTGTTGTCAGGTTGTTGATCGTGTTGAAGACCAGGTAGGCCAGCCGGAACTGCCTCTCGACCCGGGTGGTGGCGAAATCGCCGATCGTCACGTCGATGGCGTGCCCGCCCGGCTTGGCGCGCATGCGCTCGACCATCGCCCGCGAGAGGTCGATACCGTGTACCGGGATGCCGCGCGCCGCGAGCGGCAGCGCGATCCGGCCCGTGCCGATCCCGAATTCGAGCGCCGGGCCATCACCGGCCAGGCCGGCCAGAAAGTCGACCGTCGGCTCGATGACCTCGGGCGCGAACATGCCGCCCTCGTCCTCGTCGTAGCGCGCCGCGATCCACTCGCCGAAGTATCCGTCGCCTGTCATGCAGGCCCCTTCCCATGCATGCTGCCATGATGGGTAAGCGTATATCGCGCTGCTTGTCGTTAGCCGCTAGATGTAGATGCGGATCAGGATATCCGTCGGTTTGAAGGCGTTCATCGGGCTCTGATCGTTGGGGCTGGGGACCAGCGCGATCAGCAGCGGCATGTGCGCCTTGAGAATGACGTTGCTGTTGCGCTCGGAGAGTGGCTCGCGCACTTCCAGCTCGCCGCGCGGCTTGAGCGCGACGTGCATGAACCAGTTGACGACGTCGACCGGGATCTGGTGGGGCTCGATGCCGTGCGGCTGCAGGCCCTCGGCCAGCGCGTCGAAGGAGTTGGCGTGGCCCTCGACGCCGTAGTCATCCAGGTAGGCGCGGGCGTCATCCAGCGGGAAGAGGATGTCGTGGCGACCGACGGTATCGTCGATCAGGGTCATCATCTTGTTGCGCTTGTTCGAGTAGAGCCCGTGGTCCTTGAGCAGCAGCAGCGAGTGGTTGATCGCCCGGGTGTGGGCGGTCGAGAGGAATTCGCTGTGGTCCTCGGCATTGAAGGCGGTCATGACGGCGACCTGCTTGCCGATCATGTCCGAGATCTGCAGGAACTGATCGGTCTGCAGTTCGAAAACTTCCGCCTTGCCGGCGCGAACCTGCGCCGCCCGGCGCGTCATCCGCCCGGCGAGCGGGCCCGACTGTACGCTCACGCGCTTACCTTCATCCCTTGAGGGCTTCCCAGATCACAGCCGCTCGATCGCACCCACGGTCCCATCCTGGCAGGCAAGTATACTCGTCACTTCCATCTGACCGGCCGCGGCCAGTTGAGCCGCCGCGCGCCTCAGCAGTCGAACACCGACCAGCAGATGTCGTTCCGCTGGCGCTGATCGTCGAGGACGAGCTCGCGGATCGCCTCCGGGAGCTGGTCGCGCTGCCACTGGCACTCCAGTCGCCCTGCCAGTTCGGCCTGATCGCTCGGCGCGGCGGCACGGACGGCTTTGATCGCATAGGCGGCCGCGCCGAGCTCGTGCGCGGCCACATGGGCGACGGCTGCGGCCTGCGCGGCGGCATAGGCGGCGAACCGCGGCGCCCCGGTCAGGTCCCTGGCTGCCGCGTTCGCGTGGCCAGCGGCCGTGCGCGCGTCGGTCATCTTGATTTCGCCGCGCGCCCAGGCGCGCGCCTGCTCGATCGCGTGGCGCGGCCGCCTGTCGTCTGGCCTGACCGCTTCGAAGAGGTGCAGGACGTGCTCGGCGCAGGTCGCTGCCCACAGGGCCAGGAGTTGGTGATCCGCATCGGTGAGCGACCCGCCACGGCGAATCGTCACCAGGCGCGGGTCACGTTCCTTCGGGAGAATCACGGCCTGCTCCCTTCAACTGCCCAGTTGACGGTCCAAGAGGGGGAGATGGTTCCGTTCGCTTACATGACAACGTCGCTTGCGAGATTACGCCGGCGGTGCCTAACCCTCCCAGCGGCCCAGCACGAGACAAGCGTTCTGTCCGCCCAGGCCAAAGGAGTTCTTCAGCGCGATGCGGATGTCGACGCTGCGCGCTTCGTTCGGCACGTAGTCCAGATCGCACTCCGGGTCGGGGGTCTCCTGATTGATCGTCGGGTGCACCCGGCCATCGCGGATGCTCAGGACCGTCGCAATTGTCTCGATCGCCCCGGCCGCGCCCATCGTGTGGCCGATCATCGACTTGGTCGAGTTGACCGGGATCGAGCGCGCGTGCTCCTCGCCCAGCGCCCGCTTGATCGACTCGGTCTCGGCGGCATCGCCCAGCGGGGTCGAGGCGGCGTGTGCGTTGACGAAGTCGACTTCCTCCGGTGCGACGTTGGCGTCGCGCAGGGCCGCCCGGATCGCTCTGGCCGCGCCGATGCCCTCCGGGTGCGGGGCGATCGGATGGTAGCCGTCGTTGGAGGTGCCGGCGCCCAGCACTTCGGCGTAGATTGTCGCGCCGCGCGCCAGGGCATGCTCCAGTTCCTCCAGCACCAGCACCCCCGCGCCGTCGCCGATCACGAAGCCGGTGCGCCCGGCGTCGAAGGGCCGGCTGGCCTTATGTGGCTCGTCGTTCAGTGTGCTGGCCGCCTTCTGGACGACGAATGAGGCGACGAAGAGCGGGAAGACGGCGTACTCCGCGCCGCCGGTCACCATCACGTCCGCCTCGCCGCGCCGGATCGTGTTGAAGGCGTCGGCGATCGCCTGCGCGCCGGTCGCGCAAGCCGTCGAGACGGTCGAGTTCGGACCGAGCAGCTGGAAGGCCTGGGCGATGTGGTAGGAGGCCATGTTGTGCGGGAAGGTCGTCATGAAGTGCGGCGAGACGCGCCGGTAGCCGCGCGCGTCCAGCGTGCGCGTCATGTCGGCGATCTCGGCCATGCCGCCAGCGCCCGTGCCGAGAATGACCCCGGCGCGCTCGTGGTCGAGGCCGTTGTCGAGCAGGCCGGCGTCCTCCAGCGCCTGCCCGGCCGCGGCGATGCCGAAGCGGGCGTAGCGGGCGATGTTGCGCGCCTGCTTGGCGTCGATCATCGGCAGTTCGGGGGTGTCCTTGATCTCTGCCCCGATCTGCACCGGGAGATCGCCGGGGTCCCAGCGCTCGATGCGGCTGACGCCCGATTCACCGGCCAGCAGGCGCTGCCAGGTGCCCTCGGCCGAGTCGGCCAGAGCCGTCAGCGCGCCAAGTCCGGTCACAACGACCCGGCGGCGACCGTGGTTGACGGTGTCGGTCATTGCTGCGGTCCTCCTCATACCGGCCCGAAACCTGCCGGGCAACCCTGGCGCGATTGTACCGGAATCTGGATCTCCGGCAGCCGCGACACTCTGGCCTATACTTCGCTGTCGGAATGCCCGCCGGTCCCGCCGGACACTGAAGGATGCTATGGATATAACGATCTCCCTCGACCCGATTCTCCTCGAGGTTGGCGGCGTTGCCATCCTGCGCTGGTACAGCCTGGCGATCACCATCGCCATCTTCGCCGCCGTCTGGCTGATCGACCGGGAGTTCAAGCGCAAGGGCATGGACACCAGCCACTACGGCGGCATCGCCACCTGGACGATCATCCTCGGCATCATCGGCGCACGGCTCTTCCACGTCATCGACGACTGGGATTTCTACTCCGCCAACCCCGAGCGGATCATCCAGATCCAGCGCGGCGGCCTGGCGATCTGGGGCGCGACGATCCTCGGCGCGCTCGGCGTCTACATTGGCTGCCGGATCTACAAGGTCGACTTCATGAAGGCGATCGACGCGGTCGCTCCGGGTCTGGTGCTGGCCCAGGCCATCGGGCGCATCGGTAATATCGTCAACGGCGATGCCTGGGGCAAGCCGGCCGGCGACAACGCGCTACTGACTTTCACCTACACCAACCCGGATTCGTTCATCCCCAACCGCCTGCTCAACGTCCCGACCCACCCCTACCCGGTCTATGACATGGCGATGAACCTGCTCGTCTTCGCGCTGATCTGGAAGCTGCGCACGCGGCCGATGCCGAACGGCGCGCTCTTCGGCATCTTCCTGGTGGTCTACGGCATCGGCCGCTTCTTCCTGCACGGGCTGCTGCGCGAGGAGGACATCTGGCTCCTCAACATGCAGCAGGCGCAGTTCTTCTCGCTGGCTGGGGCCGTCTTCGGGCTGGTGATGGTTGCCTTCCTCTTCTATCGTGACCGGGAAGAAGGTGGGGATTCGACGCGGGCAGCCGAGACCGCGTAACCCGGCGCCCGCGCTGCGCTTACTGCAAGTGGATTGACGATAACGCGCGCGACGAGAGCGGGACGATGACAGACCTCGGGCCGGTGGCCGGCGGACACGATCTGCCGGATCACGAGACCTTCTACAGCATCCTGACCGCGTCCAACGCCGGGATCTACGATGCCGACGAGCAGGCCCGCCTACGCGAGGCCGCCATCCTCATCGCTGGCTGCGAAGCGGTTGGTCACCACGCCGCTGACAATCTGGCGCGCGCCGGCATCGAGCGCTTCACTCTGGCCGACGAGCGCGTCGCCACCGTCCAGCGCCTCGCGCGCCTGGTCGGCGGACCGGCGATCCTGGGTGAGAACTGCGCGGTCACGCTTGCCCGCCATATAGCCGGCATCAACCCCTATTGCGACGTTCATGCGCACGTCCACCCGCCGGCCCCCGACGACCTGGGGCCGCTCCTCTCGCGCGTCGATCTCGTAGTCGACGCGCTGGACTGCGAGGGGCTGGCGGCCTTCCAGTCGCGCCTGATGCTGCATCAGGCGGCGCGGGCTTTCGGCGTGCCGGTCGTCGCCGGCTTCAATATCGGCAGTTCGGCCTGGACGTTGCTCTACGACTACCGCGACGATCAGCAGGAAGTGCTCGACGGGGCCTACGACGAATCCGACCTCGCCGGCGCCGGGGCGAGCACGCCGATCCCGATTCTGATGAGCATGGTTTCGCTCTCGCGCGCTCCAGCGGATCTGCTCAAGGAGGCAGAGCGCATCCTGCTCGGCCAGCGCGACGAGCTGCCCCACAGCGCGGCAGCCGGCGGCGTGACCGGCAGCATCGTCAGCCAGGTGGCGATCGATGTGTTGCTCGACCGCCCGGTGCGCCGCATGATCGCCATCGATCTCGAAGAGGCCGTCCGCCCGCCCGGTGGGCTGCGGCGCACCGGCCGCCGTCTGGTCGCCTTCTATTCGCTGCGGCGACACCTGCGCCACCGCCGGCGCGAGGGGCGGCTGGGTGTCTACTCGCCGCTGGATGACGAGGCCTTCCAGGGCTTGCGCGCCTATATGGAGGAGCGTACCTACGAGGCCGGCTCGGTGATCGTCCGCCAGGGCGACCCGGCTGATGAGTTCTTCGTCATCGTCGAGGGGCGCGTCAACGTCGAGTACGAGGAGCGCGACGAGCAGGGCGAGGTGGCCGACTACACCGTTATCGCCGAACTGGGCCCCGGGGATTACTTCGGGGAGATGGCGCTGCTGGCCGACACGCCGCGTGCCGCCAGCGTCGTCGTCGCCGAGCGCTGCCGGGTGCTGGCGCTCAGCCGCGGCGCGTTTGAGATCTACCTGGAAGAGTCGGGCGCGGCCGCGCACAAAGTCCGCGGCGAAGCGCTGGCCCGGCTGCGCGAGAACCGCGCCGTCATCGGCTGCTAGCCGCTACGCCTCGACGCGGTCCTGCGCTTCCTCGACACCCTCGTGACGCGCGCAATGGGCGCAGCAGTAGAAGTTGCCGTTGGCTTCGATGCCGTGACCGATGATCCGCACCCCGCAGTGGGCGCAGGTCTTGGCCAGCAGGTGGATCGCGCACTCGAAGCTGTCGAACGTGTGCTCGTTCCCCTCGGCGGTGCGAACCGTGAATGCCTTGTCATAATCATTCCCGCAGACGTCGCAACGTGCCATGTCGTCGTCCTTTCCTTGCTCGTCTCTCACTTCGGGATTGGGTTAAGCGCGTGTTACGCGGCAACTGACCCGGCGTCCTCGGGAGGCACGAGCCGGTCGAGCAGCTCGAGCGCCAGCCCGGTACTCGCGCCCCAGACGACGTGCGCCGCGATCATCAGCGCCGCCCGGTCGCGCGGGTGCTCGGTGGCCGGCGCCAGGATGCCGAGCGCCGGAAGCCAGACCAGGTAGCTGCCTCCCCAGACGGCCAGCCCGAAGAGCGTCCCGGTCGCTGGCCGCGGCCCGGGCATGAACCGCTCGGCGGCGGCGTAGAGCGCCCCGCAGGCCCCGCCATAGGCGAAGTGCGAGGCCATCGTCAGCGCGGTCAGTTCGCTCGCGTCGACGTGCTCGACCGTCTTCGACGAGCCGCCGCTGCCGCCCAGCAGCCGCGTCGTGATGATGCGCGGCGGGAGGGGGTAGCGATGCTGAACCGTGAGCTGCCGGTGCATCGCCACCATCGAGAGCGTCATCGGCAGCGTCGCGACCAGCCCGGCGGCGAAGCCCTTGCCGATCGACTTCCACCCGAAGCCTGTACCGTTTGGTGACGCGGCCATCGCTAGGCCCCGTCGGACCCGGAGCGCGCCGTCGTGCCGCCGTGCTCCTGGAGGATCTCCTGGGCGTCGTCCGAGCGATGCTCGTCGTGGACGCTGATGATGATGTCGCCGGCCTTCAGGCGCTCGTCCAGGTAATGCACCCGATCTTCTTCCATCCCCAGGTCCAGCAGCGGTCCCCAGATACCGCCGCCGAAGGCGCCGCCCGCCGCGGTGGCCGCCACGATGCCCGCGCCGACCGCCAGGCCGACGCCGGGCACGGCCAGGGCGACCGCGCCGCCCAGCAGGCCGCCCAGCACGCCGCCGAGCGTCACGTGCGTCGGCGAAGCATCACCGACGGCCGTCTGTGCTTCGGGCATCCACTCGTGGAGCAGGTGCTCATCCTCGGTCGATGCCACGATGCCGATCTGCGACTGTTCGAAGCCGTTGCTCTCCAGCGCCTGGAGCGCAGTCTCGGCGTCTTCGATCGACTCGAAGGCCGCCGCCGCAAGGCGCCCGATGTTTTCTCCGGTGCGTTGAATATCCATGATGTGTTTACTCCCTGACCAGCCCATACCGGGGCTGCTGGCGCCCATGTCGTTTCACCTTCACCCTACCGACGGGGCCGGTGCACACCAATAGTCCGGTACAGCGCCGCCGGGCACATTTGCTGCACGGGGCCGCGCGCCCCCGCTGACGTCTGTGGTCACATTCGGCCCCAGATGGCGATCGCGTTCGTTTTTCCCTGCAGGGGACCGGCGCGCTTTCCTGGTCTCGTTTTTCCTGATTTGATGCACAAAGGCGAAGGCGTGCCCACCCCCTACACACCAGCGGTGAGGGGCATGCCCCTCGCCGGTTTGAGGATGCGTCGTGATTGTGAGGGCTAGCGGCTGAGGCCGGTACTGTGCATGACCCGGCCGAGCGCGCCGTCCTCGATGTTGCGCACGGACAGGCCTCCGGTCAGGCTGGTGCGGTCGCGCCGCGAGATGGCCTCGTTGACCAGGCTGTTGACTTTCGGCGCCTCGTAGAGGTGCGCGAAGGGCACCATGGCCGCGTCGTCCTCCGTGCCGATACGCTCCAGGCCGCTGACGTGGATATAGCGCGCGCATTCAATGATCGCGAAGCCGCGCGCGCCCTGGTGATCCAGTCGGTACCCCAGGGCGCGTAGGAAGTCCTCGTAGCCAGTCGGGCGCAGCGCGGTCGTGGTATTGACCGCCGGGCCGGAATGACGTGGCCCGTGGATCAGCGCGTGCATCGCCTCGTGCAGGTCGGCGTCGGGCAGGATCTCCGCGACCAGCTCGCCGGTGGCCGGGTCGTAGCCGCGGATCAAGACGGCGTCTCCCAGGTCGAGTACCGCGGCCAGCTCCAGGCCGCGCTCGTCCAGCGCCCGCCCGGCGACGCGCAGGCGGTTCTGATGGGTCGGTTCGAAGAGCTGGCCGATCGGCAGGCGTTCGGCCGGAGTCAAATCGTGAGGTAGACGGGCTGTCGCCATGTCACCATCCTACGGGTCGGAGAGCAATCCTGCTGTGAGTATCGACCGACCCCGCCGGCGACTTTAGGCCCCCGCCGCGTCCACCTCGAAATGCTCCTCGCCATAGAGCCAGCCGTCCAGTTCCGGGGCCTCGACGCCGTGGCTGCTGATCGCCGTCATCACGTGGGCGCGGTGCTCGCAGGAGTGCGTGATCGCCTGGATCAGCACGGTCGTGGCGCGCAGGGCGTATGGCGTGCCGTCCAACCGCTTGCCGCGCAAGACGCGCTCGAACGGCGTCGACGCGGCCAGCTTGATCAGCCGGTCGCCGCTGGCCTCCAGGCGCGGCCGCAGCACCTCGAATCCCGGAAAGGGGGCGCGGAAGTCCAGCCGCTGGTCATCGGGCATCATCTCGCCGGTCAGGTATTCGATGTAGCGTTCCTCCGCCCCGGTCAGGTGGACGAGCGTCTGGTCGGCCCGCCCGAAGGTGCCCGGCGCCGGGATCTCCAGCAGCGCCGGATCGACGCCCGCGCACCAGTCCAGCAGCTTGAGATTTGCCCAGCGATTGTGACGGAACAGCTCGACGAGATGGCTCTCCATCCGGCTTTCCTTCCGCTCTTTGGCCTGCCATGCCGGCCCGGAATCATACCGGCGCCGCCACGCGCCGCCCAAGGGGGTCGGGAGGATGGGGCCAATACAGGGGGTCCCTAGCGTACCCGGACCGGCTAGGAGAACTGGCGGCCTGGCGCGTGATGGATTGGCCTCTACCGGCGCCGGAAACGGTCGATGATGAAACTGGCGCCGGGAGCAGTGGTGACCGACCTGGCGCGCGACGGCATTAGGGGTAAGCGGAAAGAATAGGCATGGGCCCCCTCAGTAAAGTAAGCATCGGTCAGAAGATATTCGGGATAAGCGGCTTGCTGGTGCTGGTCATGGGCACGATCGTCATGCTCGGCGTCGCGAGCCTGCGGCAGATCAGCAGCCACTACGACGACCTGAGCGGCACCTACGGCGCCGCATCGTCGTTGCTGCTCACAACCGACCGGGATTCCTACCAGGCGCAGGATGCGCTCGAGTCATCGTTGCTGGCGCCGGACGCCCAGTCGCGCGCGGCGGCGATCGAGAAGTTCCAGGCCAGGGCCGAGCAGGCGCTGATCACCTGGAACCAGTTCCTGGCCATCGCCGTCAACGCGCCCGGCGAGCAGCAGCACCACGACGCGTTCCAGCAGAACCGCGCGGCCTGGCTGGCGGCCGCCGACGAGCTAATCGAGCTGACGGCGACGCCGAGTGACGATCCCACCTATATGGAGGAGATGGTGGCGCAGATCAACAAGACGGACGCCGCCTTCCAGGCCATGCGCCAGCCGCTGCAAGAGCTCAACGATCAGATCTACGCCCCGGAGACGGCCAAGATCGCCGCCGACGTGGACGACAACATCCATGCCACTGAACGCAATCTGGTCATCGGGCTGGTCGTGGCGATCCTGCTGGGCGCCGGCCTGACCTACTGGCTGATGCGCTCGATCGCGCGCCGCGTCGAAGCCGTCTCCATCGCCGCCGCGAGCCTTGCTGAGGGCGATTTGAGCCACCGCATCGACGATGATGGAGGCGACGAGGTCGCCCAGATCGCCCAGAACTTCAACGCGATCACCGAGTACATGCGCGAGTCCGCCGATGCCGCGTCGGCCATCGCCAGCGGCGACCTGAGCATCGAGATCGAGCCGCGCTCCGAGCACGATGAGATGGGCCTGGCGCTGTCCGAGATGGTTATTAAGCTGCGCGAATTGGTCGCTGGCGTGCAGACGAGCGCCGATCAGGTGGCCCAGTCGACCGAGGCGATCGTCGAAGGAAACCGCATGGCGGCCGAGTCGATCCAGCTGATCTCCAATACCAGCCACGAGGTCGCCCTGGCGTCGTCGACCCAGAGCGACGCGACCGAGGAAGCGGCCCGCCACGCCGTCGAACTGAGCGCGATCATCGAGCAGGTGGCCGACGGCATGACCGATCAGCTGCGCCAGATCACCGAGGTCACCAGTATCGCCCAGGAGATCGAGCAGGCGGCCAACGACGTTGCCCAGGCCACGGCTACGGTCGCCCGGGCTGCCGAGCGCGCCCAGAGCACCGCTCAGGACGGCAGCACGGCCGTCGAGGACATGATCGCCGGTCTGCAGGAGATCGGGCGCATCGTCGAGTACACCGCGGCCCAGGTTCGCGAGCTGGACGCGCGCTCCGAAGAGATCCAGCGCATCATCAACGTCATCGACGACATCGCCGACCAGACCAACCTGCTGGCGCTCAACGCGGCCATTGAAGCCGCGCGCGCCGGGGACGCCGGCCGGGGCTTCGCGGTCGTCGCCGAGGAGGTCCGTAAGCTGGCCGTCCAGTCCGGCAGCGCGACCGCCGAGATTGCCGGGGTCCTGCAGCAAATCAAGCAGGATACCGAGCGCACTGTCGAGTCGATGGAGCAAGGCGTCGTGGCCGTCGAGTCGCGCTCCGACCAGGTCGAGACGGTCAAGACCGCGCTGGCGACGATCCTCGACGCCGTCGAGGAGACCTACGGCCACGCCGAGGAGATCGCCGTAGCCGCCGAGCAGCTGACGCGCGGCACCGGCCAGGTCGCCGAGTACACCGCGCAGGCCGCGCGCAAGTCGAGCGAGGTCCAGGAAGCCAGCGTCACGATGCGCGAGCGCAGCACGCAGATCAGCGCCGCGATCCAGGAGATCTCGGCCGCCGCGCACCAGAACGCCCAGGCCGCCGACTTCGCCTCGGCCAGCGCCGCCGACGTCGCCGCCCAGCAGGAGGAAGTGTTTGCCACGACCGAGCAGATGCGCGATCTGGCGACCGAGCTGCACAAGGCCGTCAACCGCTTCCGCCTGGAGGGCAGCCCCACGCTGCCGGTCAGCTACCAGGTGCGGGGCGACCAGCCGGTCGCTCGCAACGAGCGCCGGGCGGCCTGAGCGCCAACTTCGTCACGGTCAACGCAACCGCCCCGTCCGGCTCATCCCGGGCGGGGCGGTTCTCTTTCGTGTGGAGATGCATCAGCCTGCGGTTATCCGGACGGATACTGGCCCTGGCGGCACAGCCAGCGCAGGAACTGCAGCTGCTTCCAACCTTCTTCGTCGGTCAGCTCGATGAGCGGGTAGCAGGCGCGCAGCTGCTCCAGCTTCGCGATCTGCTCCGGGCTGAAGCCTTCGGCTTCGAGGCGCTGCGTGGTGACGGTGGTGTGTTCCTGGTTCATGACGGTGCCCTTCCTGGTGTGGGGTTCGCTGTGTGTGAACGTGTCCAGCCTGAGCATAGGGCGCGGCCCACACGTCTTGAATCGAGCCGCCCCCGCGATTGACCATCGTGGTTTCACAATGCGAGCGGCCCCGCCTCCAGCGCTGGAGGCGGGGCCGCTCGTGGATTCGGTCGCTGCCGGTCAGCTGCTCGGGCAGTTGATCGGGTTGGAGATTGTGCCGCCGGGGTTGACGACGTTCTTGCAGAGCCCCAGCCGCAGGATCTCCCAGTCGTTGTTGTCGACCATCGTCATGTCGCTGATGCCGTCCGCCTTCGGACGGAACTGGATGCCCGCCCAGACCTCGGGCTTGTCGATCGCGATCGAGAGCGTGGCACGCAGGTTGGTGTCGATGCCCGGCTCGTAGAGCAGGTCGATCCCGAAGGCGAAGAGCCAGACGTTGTCGAACGGACCCTCCAGCCCGACCTTGAGCGTGCGGTTCAGGTTGCCGTCAGCCAGCTTCTCGACCTTGACGTACGAGGTCAGCATGCGCACCTCGCGCTTCATGCCCCGGAAGTCGGTCGTCGAGGTGTCGTGGCGGATGTACATCAGGTAGAACTTGCCGCCGAAGTCGAACTCGCCGCCGGTCTGCTGCCAGGCCATGGCCGGCCGTCCTTCGATCGGGCCGGGGCGGCCCTCCAGCAGGTCGGTCTTGGCCCAGCGGCCGGTCGTGTCGTCGTAGCGGTAGAGGTCGA
>DATGQR010000293.1:0-9436 GCA_035304105.1 Thermomicrobiales bacterium
CCGTTCGCCGGCTGGGCGACCGACCTGCCGATCCCAGCGCTCAACCTGCTCGGCCTGCCGATCACCGAGCCCTACTGGATCGAGACGCAAGTCGACAGTGTCCCAACGATGGTGCTAATCCAGGCCTTCGAGCGCCGCACGCTGACCTACACGCCGTCCAACCCGGAAGGCTGGCAGGTGGAGTCCGGCAACGTCGGCCTGCACTATCGCCTCTGGCGCGGGCTCGAGCGGCCGGAGCGGCCGGAGTTTGCCCGCCTGGCGGCTGAGATTCCTTTCGGTGAGGAGATCCTCAAGGCGGCCCGCGACAACTACATTGACCCCTACATCTTCGTCGCGATGGCGCTGAACTCGACCAACGGCAACCCGTTCGGCACGGCCCCTAACGGCGGCTACGGTCTAATGGGTGCCTACGTCGACGCCAACGCTGCCGACATCGACCTGGAAGACCCCGGCCTCAACGCGCAGCTCGCCGCCAGCCAATTCAGCCGCGAGATGTACGCCGCCTGGGACTGGAACACGATCCTCGTCAACTACTTCAACGCTGGCGCCCGGTTGGCGGCCGCCGACACCGTCCAGACCACCGCCGAAGATTGGGCCAGAGCCGTGCTGGAGACCGCCGAGCGGCTGGAGGCGCACTACCCGCCGACCGGGCCACGCATCGATCCAGTACGCGAGGAGGGCAAGTTCGTTGGTGAGGGGCGCGCCGCGCACTACGCCGAGTCCTACTCGGTCGAGTGGTGGGAGGAGGCCATGCGCAAGCACGTCTCCTGGGGCAACGCCGTCGACTACTGGAAGCCCGACCCGCACGGCTTCTACTGCGTGCATCCCGACTACCTGATCGGCGAGCGCCTGAAGCTCGAAGCCAACGGACGCGTGCTGGAATGCACCATCGGCGACCAGGTGGCAATCCCGCACCGCATCGCCTGGCGCGCCAAGTGGGCTGTGGAACTGAGCTGGCCCACCTTCCTGGCGCTGGGGCTCGACCGCAATAACCAGGTGCGCGTGACCTACCTGGGCGACCGCGTGATCGAGCCGCCGCCCACGCCCGAGCCGTCGCCAACGCCGTCGCCGACCGTCACGCCGCCACCGACCGAAGAGCCGCCGCAGAACGTTCCGGACACTGCCCGGCCCGACAACGAGGCGAGCCCGACGGCCACCCCGGCGCCGGACACGCCAACGCCGACGGCACAGCCGGAGTCCACAGCGGCGCCAACCGGCTCTGACCAGCAGGAATCCCCGTCCGACTCGACCCCGTCACCACCCCCGGGGAGCCCGACGCCGTCCGGCTAGGGAACCGGCACCCGGGCGATGTCTTCTTCAACAGTGGCGCGCATTCGGAAACGACAACGGGAGGGCTTTCGCCCTCCCGTATTGGTGTCTCATGTGATGGAGACTAGCCGCGCGCGGCCTCGTAGCGCTTGGCGACCGCGTCCCAGTTGACGGTGTTCCACCAGGCTTCGAGGTACGCGGGGCGCGCGTTCTGGTACTTGAGGTAGTAGGCATGCTCCCAGACGTCGACGCCCAGGATCGGGGTCTTGCCCATCATCAGCGGGCTGTCCTGGTTCGGGGTCGAGAGCACTTCCAGCTCGCCATTCTCGTCGACTACCAGCCAGGCCCAGCCGCTGCCGAACTGGCCGGCGCCGGCCGCGTTGACGCGCTCCTTGAGCTGATCGACCGAACCGAACTTGGCATTGATCGCCTCGGCCAGCGCGCCGCTCGGCTCGCCGCCGCCATCCGGGCTCATGATCTCCCAGAACAGCGAGTGGTTGGCATGGCCACCACCATTGTTACGGACCGCCGTGCGGATCTCCTCCGGGACCGAGTCGATGTCGCGCAGCAGTTCCTCAATGCTCTTGGACTGGAGATCCTCATGACCCTCAAGAGCATTATTGAGGTTGTTCACATAGGTTGCGTGGTGCCGGCTGTGGTGAATCTCCATCGTGCGCGCGTCGATGTGCGGCTCGAGCGCATCGTAGGGATACGGCAGATCAGGGAGTTGGTGTGCCAACGTCTGTCCTCCAATGTTCATTAGGGCTGATCCGTAACAGCGAGTGCGTCACGTGACCGGGACGTGACCCCTCCCTGCCTAGCTTAGTCCAGCCATTTGGGCATCCGCAATAGGAAGAATCACGTACGCGCCCCGCGCCGCGAGCGAAACCGCGACCGGCCGCTCCCTGGCCGCGGCTCGACCGGCACGAGCCCCAGCTCGAACGCCTCGTCCAGCAGCGGCTGGAGCGTCACGATCATTTGCGCCAGCCGGCGGCCGAGTGAGCCCGCCAGATCGCGCGTCAGCGGCTCCAGTCGGTGCACCTCGAAGAGGTGTCCCCACGACTTGGTCCAGCGCTCGAGCTCCACCTGCTGGCCCAGCTCGTGCTTGATCTCGATCACGGCGCGGTCGAAGAATTCCAACAGCCGAGCAGTGGATTCAGGGCCGTCCTCAAAGTGCAGGCCCAGCTCGATCAACCCCTTCTCGGCGACGATCATCAGCTCATAGTGGATGCGGAAATTTTCGTTGTAGTGGATCTTCAGCAGGTTCATCGTGCGCCGCGAGTGGAACACCCGCCGCTCCTCGGGCAGCGCTGCTAGGCAGGCATCGCGCACGGCATCCATGAACTCGCGGCGCTTGAGCGTTGGGCTGGCCGTCGCCCGGGACACGGGAGCCTCCTCGCAGGTTGCGAATCCCGGCCGGATTCGCTACACCATCCCCGGCTACAAGGATATGAATGGAGGACAGATTGTCGACACCGCGAGCCTGGCAAGCGTATCTGGAGGAGCACCGACAGGAGCACCTCGATCAGCTTTTCGAGTTCCTGCGCATACCCAGCGTGTCGTCGCTGCCGGAGCACAAGGATGACATCCAGCGCGCCGCCGAGTGGGTGGCCCAGCAGTTGCGCGACGCTGGCGTGCCGAAGGTCGAGATTATGCCGACCGCTGGCAACCCGGTCGTCTACGGCGAGTGGATCGTCGATGAATCCAAGCCCACGGCCTTGATCTACGGTCACTACGATGTTCAGCCGCCCGATCCGGTCGAGCAGTGGGAGACGCCGCCCTTCGAGCCGGCCATCCGCGGCGACCGCATCTATGCCCGCGGGGCGGCCGACGATAAAGGCAACCTCTTCATGCCGATCAAAGCCGTCGAAGCGCTTAGCCGCACCGACGGCCAGCCGCCGATCAATCTTAAGTTCTCGATCGAGGGCGAAGAAGAGATCGGCTCGCCGAACCTGCCGCCGTTCGTTGAAGAGAACGTTGACCTGCTGGCTTGCGACTTCGTGCTCTGCGCCGACGGCGGCATGTGGGGCCCGGATACGCCCTCGCTGACGCTGGGATCGAAGGGCATCACCGGCTGCCAGGTCAACGTTCGCACCGCTGACACCGACATGCACTCAGGAGGCTTCGGCGCGTCGATCCAGAACGCTGTCCGCGCCGCCGCCCAGCTCGCGGCAACGCTCCATGACGAGCAGAACCGGGTCGCCGTCGAGGGCTTCTATGACGACGTCGTCCCGATCACCGACGAGGAGCGCGAGCTCTTCTCGCAGGCGCCGTTCGACGAGCAGGAATACCTTCAGAGTGTCGGCGCGACCGAGATCGTCGGCGAGCACGGCTACAGCGCCGTCGAGCTCAACTGGGGCCGGCCGACGCTGGACCTCAATGGCTTTTGGGGCGGCTTCACCGGCCCCGGCACCAAGACGGTGACGCCCTGTGAGGCGCACTTCAAGATCACCTGCCGGCTGGTGCCCAATCAGGATCCGGAGAAGATCCTCAAGCTGCTCGAGGCGCACCTCCAGAAGCACGCACCGGCCGGCGCCACCGTGACGGTTGACGCCTCGACCACCGGCGGCTCCCGGGCGTTCCGCGTCGGCCCCGAGCACCCGGCCATCCAGGCCGCCTACGAGGTGCTCGGCGATCTCTACGACCGCGACCCCTACTACGTCCGCCTGGGCGGGACGCTGCCGATCGCCGCGACCTACCAGGAGGTGCTCGGCGCCGACATGATCTTCTTCTCCTGGGGCATGCCGGACAGCCGGGCGCACGCGCCCAACGAGAATTTCCAGTTGCGCTCGTTCGACATGGCGCGCCGGGCCTACTGCGCCCTGTTCGACCGCCTCGCCACCCAAAGCGACTAGCAACCTCGTTCGCCGCCGCCTGCCGGGATCAAGTCGACGGTTCCGGCAGGCGGTTTCCCCATCGCTGCCGCCGTTCAACCATCGTAGGGGTGGAGCTGGCTCGGGCCCAGTGGGCGACCAAGGTAATCGGATTACGGTGTATTGAGTCCGAGCCGATCATGTCTCCAGTCACGGCTACCGCCGGAACCCGGCCCACCAATCCAGGTAGAGCCGCATGCCAGTCTGAATGTCGGTTGAGGGCTTCCAACCGAACTCGCGCTCGAAGCGTGATGGGTCCAGGGGTGGACGCGCCGGGCCGGCAATGTTGGGATTCAATTCATCTCCGGACGCCGTTTCGTCGAGTTGCAGTGGTCCGTAGTGAACCTCCAGCTCCCGAACGACCTCCGCAACGGATACATCGACCCCGGTGCCGAGGTGGTAGAGCGGCGCAGTGGGCCGGTCCGCCGTCACCAGTTGCGCGATGCCCACGGCCGTGTCGGCGACGTAGGTCCAGTCCCGGGCACGATCCAGCGGCCCGGTCGGCAGCGTTTCGCCGCGCTCGGCCAGCGGCAACCATTCGCAGATCGGAGAGGTGAGCACGCGCGCCGCGGTGGTGCGCTCGCCGGGACCATAAGGCTGGGCGATGCGGACTGAGATGCCCTCGACGCGCCCCAGCTCCGTCCAGCGCGCCACCAGCAGCTCGCTGGCCAGCTTGGTGATGCCGTAGAGCGATCGCGGCCGCGGCCGGGCGTCCTCGGCTACCAGCCCGCCCGCAGAAGCGTCACCCAGCGCCGATGGGCTTGAGACGTACACGAATCGCCTGGCGCCGCGCTCGACCGCGGCATCGAGCGCTTCGACCGTCCCGCCGAGGTTCACGTCGACGATCGAGCGTGCCGAGGAGACTTCGACATCCAATGTGGTGGCCGTGATCACGGCGGCATGCACCACAGCGTCCAGCGAGCCTGCCGGCAATGCTCGCTCCAACTCGCCCCGTTCCGCCAGATCGACCTGGAAATAGCCGACGCGCTCGTCAACACCGGCGAGGAAGTCCCTGACCCAGGCATCAGGCTCGGCGACGTCTGCAATGAGGACGTCGTGCCCCCGACTTGCGAGCGTCCTGGCCACATTCATCCCGACGAAGCCCGTGCCACCTGTCACCAGTACCCGCATGGCGTGACCTTTCTGCAATCGGCAGACTCTATTTCTTGGATGGTAGGATGCGAGACGGCGATCTTGACACGAAGCGAACGGGACGGCAATGACTTCGCTGGCACGACGCGGCCTCAACGTCGTCGAAGTACGCTACCGGGGCAGTGAGCGCTCAGATGGGGACGAGCGCTCGGTCGATAATTACCGCCATGCGGGCGCCTACGGCGAGCTGGAGAAGGTGGCGACCTTCGTCGATCCGCAGTTTCCGGAGGAGCGGCGCGTCGAGAGCCCGACCGCTAACCTGGGGACGATCGGAGGCCAGATCGCTGACGCCGTGGCCGGCGGCGTGCGCAAGGGCAAGGCGACGGTGATGGTCGGCGGGGATTGCTCGCACATCACCGGCGTACTCGGTGGCTGGCAGGACGTGCATGGGTCGGATGCCCGCATCGGATTGGTCTGGTTCGACGCCCACGGCGACTTCAACACCTCGCGCACGACGCTCTCCGGGATGCTCGGCGGCATGCCGGTGGCAGTCGCCGCCGGTCTGGATTTCCCCGAGTGGCGCGAAGGCTCGCACATGGCCGCGCCGATCCCGACCGACCGCATCCTGATGGTCGACGTCCGCAACCTCGATCCGGCCGAAGAACAGCTTGTCCGCGCTACTTCGATCCAGATCGCGGCCCCGGCCGAGGGCTTTCCGGGCATGGATCTGACCGAGGCCATCGAGGACCTGGCAAGCCGCTGCGATTACCTCTACCTGCACATTGACTCGGACATCCTCGACGCGCGCTTCGTCCCCAACCATGGCACCAAGGAGCCTAACGGGCCAGATATCGCGCAAGTCTCGGCGGCGATCGACACAGTCATGGCGACCGGCAAAGTGGTCGCGTTCGCGATCGTCTCTGTCTATGGCCGCGGCGAGGGCGCGGAGATCACGCGCGCGTCGGCCGTCGAGCTGATGAAGGCCGGGCTCACTTCGTGGGAGCGCCACGGTCTGCCGGATTGGACCATCGAATAATGGCGATGGGTGACGGTCAGTACGTTATCGAGACCCACGAGTTTCGCAAGGCGTACGGCACGATCGTCGCGCTCGAAGGGCTGACGATCAGCGTGCCCAACGCGGCCATCGGGCTGCTCGGTGCAAACGGCGCCGGCAAGTCGACGCTGATCAAGGGTCTCCTTGGCTTGCTCCGGCCGACATCTGGAACCGCGTCGGTACTGGGCATGCCGGTCAGTTCACACGGGCCCGAGATTCGCCAGCGGATCGGCTACATGCCCGAATCCGAGGCGCTGCCGGGAGACGTCACTGCGTCCGACTTCGTCGGTCACATGGCCGAGATGAGCGGGCTGCCCAGCCGCGCGGCACGCCAGCGCGCTAACGATGTCCTCTATCACGTCGGCCTGAACGAAGAGCGCTACCGGCTGATGCGCGAGTTCTCGACCGGCATGAAGCAGCGCGTCAAGCTCGCACAGGCGATCGTCCATGACCCCGAGCTGGTCTTCCTCGACGAACCCACCAACGGCATGGACCCCAGCGGCCGCGACGATATGCTCGACCTGATCAACCGCATCCACCACGATCTGGGCATCACCGTCATCCTCTCCTCGCACATCCTCGGCGACGTCGAGCGCGTCTGCGACTACGTCATCATGCTCGACGCGGGGCGGCTGGTCGTGGCCGGCGACATTGCCGGCCTGCGGCGCACGACCACCGACGTGCTCGTGCGGATCGACGGCGACCTCGAGCGCTTCCGGGCAGCGTTGGCCCGCCGCGGCATTGAGAGCGTCGTCCAGGGCGCAGAACTCGTCGTCACGGCGCAATCGGACGGCGACTACGACGCGATCCGCGACGCCGTCGTCGAGACCGGCGCCGCATTGCGGGCGCTCAAGCCACGCGAGCTGTCGCTCGAGGACGTCTACATTCGCACCGTCGGCGGTCTGGATGCCGCCCCGGTCGAAGCGGCCGCGGTCGCGGGAGGGAGCTGATCGATGGCGAGCAAGCCAGGGGCAGCTACCCAGCCCACCGCGCAGCCGTACGGCGAGGTATTCGACCGCGGCTACCAGCATTACGATGGACCTCGGCTGGGGCGCTCGCACGCCATTCGTCGCCTGATTATCTACTCGATCAAGCGCGGGCTGGGGATCAAGAAGCGCTGGACTTCGAAGATCCTGCCGTTCATCCTCTATTCGCTGGCCTATGTGCCAGCATTCGTCATCGTTGGGCTGCTGGCGATCCTGCCGGCCGACGACTTCACCGGCATCGGCTTCGACAGCCTCTATGACGTGCTCGAGTTCGTGATTCTCATCTACGCCGCCGCCCTGGCGCCGGAGATGCTCTGCGATGACCGCCGCGAGCGCACGCTGCAGCTCTATTTCTCGCGCCCGCTGACGCGCCTGGACTATCTGGTGGCCAAGGTCTCGGCGATGGGCATCCTGATGTCGACGATCATCTTCGGGCCGCCGCTGCTGCTCTTCATCGGCCTGACGTTGACCGACACCAGCCCGTTCGGCTACCTGCGCGATCACTACGCCGACCTCCTGAAGATCGGCTCCTTTGGCATCTTGATGTCGGCCTTTTTCGCCGCCGTCAGCCTGACAGTCGCAACGTTCACCACCCGAAAGGGGATCGCCGCCGCGATCGTCATCATTGGCTATCTCATGCTGGCGGCCATCGGCAACACATTCTTCGAAGCGCTCGACCGCAGCGAGGGCGCCGGCTATTTCGTCTTCATCAGCCCGCCCGACTTCATGCAGGCGCTGCGCTTCTGGCTGTTCCGCGACGATAGCGAGAATCCGCTCTTCGCAGCGTCCAACCTGCCCGGCATCACACTGCTGATCTGGCTCGCGGTGATCGTCGCCATCGCCGTGTTCTTCATGTACCGAACCTACCTGACCGAGGAGTAGCGATGACGGCGGTGAGCGCACCTTCTCCCAACTCGACCGGCGCCGCGATGGCCGAGCCGACTATCCGCGTCAGCCAGGTCTCGAAGTTCTACGGCGATGTGGTAGCGGTATCGGACATCTCCTTCACGCTCGAGCCAGGAGTCACGGCGCTGCTGGGGCCGAATGGAGCCGGCAAGTCGACGACGCTGGAGATGCTCACCGGCCTGCTCAGCCCCTCGACTGGCAGCATCGAGATCCTGGGCCGGCCCGTGCGTGGCGACCGCGAGCTCTACCGCAATGTGGGGCTCGTGCCCGAGCAGGAGCACATCTATCCGTTCCTCACCGCACGCGAATTTCTCTACCTGAATGCCACGCTTCAGGGACTGCGCGACCCCGAGGCAGCCGCGCAGCGCGCGCTCGAGATCGTCGATCTAGTCGGTGATGCCGATCGCAAACTGGGCGGCTTCTCGAAGGGCATGCGCCAGCGCACGAAGGTCGCCGCAGCACTGGTCCACGATCCCCAGGTGATCCTGATGGACGAGCCGCTGACCGGAACAGATCCGCTCCAGCGCCGGCGCGTCATCGAACTGATCAAACAGCTGGGGGCAGAGGGCCGTACGGTCGTGGTGTCGTCGCACGTGCTGGACGAGGTCGAGCGCTTCGCCGACCGCATTTTGGTGATCGTCAACGGGAAGCTCGCCGCGGCCGGCAACTTCCACACGATCCGTGAGCGCATGGACGAGCAGGCCAGTAAGATCCGCGTACGCGCCGACGACCCGCGCCGCCTGGCCGCCGCGCTGATTCGCCATCCTTCGGTCTCCGGCGTGATCGTCGAGCGGCCGATCATCGAGGACGGGCAGCCGTCGCTGCGCGTCGAATCGAACGACGTGCGCGCCTTCTATGCGGCCGTCGCAGGCATCGCGGCCGAGGAGGACGTCACGCTCTATGAGGTCTCGGCGCTGGACGACTCGCTGACCAGCGTCTTTGCCTACGTGGTGGGGCGCTAGCCATGAGTGGAGCTACTCGCTCGCTGATCTCGTTCATGCCGGTCACGACGCTGACGCTGCTCCAGTTCAGCAACGGCAAGGCCGTGCGTTTCGTGGCCTTCTTCTCGGCGCTGCCGGCGCTCTTCGCCATCATCTTCACGATCAGCTCCACCGACGATACGGCGACCGACTTCATGCACGACATCACGCTCGGCATCGTCCTCGGCACGCTGCTGCCGATCGCGACGCTGATCCTGGCGACGACGGCCTTCCGCGACGAGATCGAAGATCGCACCATGGTCTACCTCATCCTCA